>LKUF01000196.1 GCA_001412335.1 Methanolinea sp. SDB | reverse complement strand
AGCCGCAGGTATATCCGGTATGCCCCGATCTCCATTCCCACGCTCGTCCCGTACCGCGCCGAGATGAGGATGGATATGACCCTCGCAATCGCTTCGTTGGCCTTGTGGCCGGCACAGATATTGCAGACGACTCCCTCCTCGGCATTCTCGAGCGTGATGGTGGCATCGGTGGCGACAGGAGACCTGTTCGCATCCATCGAGCCAAGGAACCTGTCCGCAAATACGCGCGAATTGCGGCTCTCCAGGTACCCTCCAAACTCCCTTGAGCGCCGGAGCCTGCCCACCTCCCGTGCGACACCGAACGGAACAGGGATCTGTTCGCCTTCCCACGACGGAAGCTCACCCTGGGCCTTTCGGACGGGTTCCACGGTGATTATGCCGTTCTCCATGTCAAGGACCCGCCACAGCTGCCCCTTCGTGATGAAGACAGCACCGGTATGGACCCAGCCCACGACAAACGACTCGTCAAGCGTGCCGACGGTCCGGCGTGAGACCATGTCGAATACGCCGACTTTCTTCTCATCCTGTATCATGGAGAGATTCCGTGCAAGGTACCTCCGTGCACGGCTGGTGGTGATGACGGAATCACCCTCTATCCTGATGAGACGGTGCTCCGCCATCTGCCTGCACACATCTCCAAGGAGGCCCCCCGTATCGGCAAACAGGTAGGATCTCTCGAGGATCCGCCGGATCGCTTCCACCTGTATCTCGCCATATTCCACTGCGATCGCGGCGACCTGGTTTGCCAGTACATCCGCTGCCATGAAATGGGGTGCGACATCCTCCACTTCACCCGCCCTCGCCCTCCTGGAGATCACCGCTGACTCCAGGAGGTCGTCGAACCCTGTGGCAAGGATGGTACCCCTCGATACCGCGTTGAGCTGGTGGCCGGCCCGTCCCACCCGCTGCACCAGCCGTGAGACTTCACGTGGCGACCCAAACTGTATCACGTGCTCGATGTGGCCGATATCTATGCCAAGCTCCATCGAAGACGTGCTGATCAGGGCTTTTAACGCGCCCGATTTGAACCGCTCTTCGGCATCGATCCGCACCTCCCTCGAAAGGGAGCCGTGGTGCACCTCGACATCGCCCCTTGAATACAGCTGGTGTCCAAGCGCCTCCGCAGTCACCCGGGTATTTACAAAGATGAGCGTGGAGGGGTGTCTGTCGATCGTATCAGAGACCCAGGCGGACTGTTTCTCGAATGAATCCCCGACAAAGGAGACCCCTATCTCCAGGTTCTTTGCAACAGGGACCTCCACGACAGAAAACTCTCTCTTCCCGCACAGGAACCTCCCAACTTCTCCGGGATTTCCGACTGTTGCCGAGAGGCCTATCCTCTGGAACTCGCCTGCGTAGTTGACAAGGCGTTCGAGAGCAACAGAGAGCTGGACACCCCTCTTGCCTGCCGCAAGTTCATGGATCTCGTCAACGATGACGTACCTGACGTTCTTCAGGTGCTTTCTCAATACCCTGCCCATGAAGAGCGCCTGGAGCGTCTCCGGCGTCGTGATCAGGAGGTCCGGTGGCGAGAGGGCCTGGCGGCGGCGTTCGGTCTGTGTCGTGTCCCCATGACGGACGCCGATGCGGATACCAAGCTCCCTTCCCCACCATTCCAGGCGGGAGAGCATATCGCGGTTCAGGGACCTGAGAGGTGTAATATATAGTGTCGTAAATCCTGCGGGAGGCTCGCGGAGCATCGCATTGAAGACGGGAAGCATCGCGCTCTCGGTCTTTCCGGTCCCCGTCGGAGCGATCAGGACGAGGTTTTTTCCTTCAACCACCAGGGGAATGGATCTCGACTGGACCTCGGAGAGCTCCTCAAACCCTCGTTTGCGGATACAGTCATGGATACGGGGGTCAAGCTGTCCTATCGTCTTCATGGTTCTCCACTGCGGCAACAGGGCCGAGAAATGTACCGTCTGTCAGGAATACTTCTGCGGTTTCCTTCTTCATGCACCGGGAAAGGGGACTGAATGGCTCCCGTATGGTCCTCATGACGTCGTACCCGGATAACTCGTTGAATGCCGGAGCAAACAGCACCCGTGAGCAACGCTCTCCCTCACCTGCCCTTCCAAGCTTTACGCATTCCTCGTCGAGATCTGCAAGGAGATATGCAGGCGATTTCAATGCACATCCGACCTCGTCCCGGATCGTGACCACGGGGTGGTGATGGCCGCAGATCATGAACCGGCCGGACAGTGACTGATGGGGATAGGTGTGCCCGTGCAGGTACCCGGTGCCGTCAATAACCGCTCCCTCCCGTGGAAGGATCTCACCAGCTTCACAAAACCGCTCAATGCCGGCATCATGGTTCCCGGGCAGAATCCTGACCGGAAGAAGAGAGCGAAACCGTTCGAATATCGCGGGTATCTCCCGAAATTCCTGTCTGCTGGTGAGCGGGATGCTGTGCTTGATATCGCCGAGGAGGACAAGGCAGTCAGGTTCGGCGTTTTTTATGCATTGCACGACCCTTTCGGTTCGTTCACGACTTCTGCTCTTGAAATAAAGGCCATGCCTGGCCATATCTGTCTCGATACCCAGGTGGAGATCCGCGACCACCAGTACCCGTCTTGTTTCTTCCACGAGGAGGGCGGGGCCTTCCGGATGAAATTGCAGTCTCATAGAATCTTTATGACATCCCTTGACGGCTGGTAACACTCGTCTTCCTGCAGGAGGACCCGTACCGCCTGTTCCACCGCCTCCGCCGAGAGCCCGTATGGAACCGCGGAAGAGATGATCTCCTGCAGGGGCATCCCGTTGCTGCCCCCTTTCTCCCTGATTATGGAGAGGACGATCTCCCAGGGTTCCCCGCCGGATGTTCCTGCTTCAACAGCCCCGGAGACCGTTTCCAGTGCTTTCAGGACCATTTCAGCAAGATCCGCTATCTCCGATTGGTTTATGCCGTAATGGCCTGCAGCCATCGATACCTCACGGGAGACCTCCTCCCCGTCCAGGGCGAAACGGAGTGCATCAAGGCGGTCGCAGGTCATGGTGGCAGTCCGGACAATCCAGGAATCCCTCGTGGAACGGTCGACTGCCCTGATCTCGTCCACAAAGAGGGGAGGTTTTGCGGCCACCGATCCCTGATCAACGGCCACGTCTGCAAGGACCGTCACAAAGACGGGGGGGTCTAAGTGAGAGAGGACCTCTGCAAGGTCACGCCGGCTGCGGTCTATCCTGAATTCGAAGGCCCCTGTCGGATCAGCAACGCGTGCATAGAATTCGCCGCCAGGTCTTGCGCCCTTCTCGATGAGGGCACCGGCTACGAATATCCTGGAACAGCATGCACCACTCCGGGTTATCAATACCGGGGGTGTGCCCGCTGCCGTCTCCCGGGAGACGAGATCAGACCTGTTGAATTCTCCTGCAAATACCCGTGCAGATGCGTTCATTGGATGGAGTCCTGGTTTTGAAAGATAGGCGGTTGAAGGCTGCCGCATCCCGATCAAATGCTTGAAGATTACTCTGCATACACGGTCATATCCATTATGATCATGATACCCGGTGTTTTGGATCCTCTTGCCCGGGAAAAGAACATGTTCTCTGATCTCGATAGCATCCCCGGGATCCTCCCGTGCGGGGGGCGATATCCTGACATGAAATTCTTTGATATTTTGGCCTAAAGACGTGAAATAACCGATAAAATAACCCAGGTGATCAATATATTTATATAGCGTTACTTACTCCATCAAAATTAAAGGATTTTCATGAAAACACGAGGCCTCTTGCTGCTATTCATACTTTTGATACCCTTAGCCGCGACTCCTGCTGTCTGTGGAGCAGATGTACCGGCTTACCAGGGTGATCCAGCCGATACCGGGCCGGTATCCCTCCAGGGATTGCTCGGAGAGGGCGCATCGGCACTTCTGTCGAAGGGAATGGAAGAGAAGACAACGAGCGTGAACACCTGGCTTGCCGCAATGCCCCTCCAGTTCATTGCAAATGGCGGGCAAAGTGATGAAGATGTCAGGTTCGAGATCATCTCTGATGGGGGTTCAATCTTTTTTACGCCCCATGGCCCCATCTTCAGTCTCATCGGCCGTGATGAAGACGAAGAGATGAAATCTGCGGTGATTAAGTACCATTTTCTGGGAACGCAAGGGTCTGATTCGATACGTGGACTTGATCGGATCCCGTGCTCTGCAAACTTCCTCATTGGAAAAGACCCGTCACAATGGGTCACCGGAATGGAGATGTACCGCGGAATACAGTACGACGATCTCTACCCCGGAATCGACCTTGTGTACTATGGAACCGAAAACGGGCTAAAGAGCATCTTTGTCGTTGCACCGGATGCAGATCCCGCAGAAATCCTGATCGATTACCGTGGGCAGACATCACTCTCACTGCAGCCCGACGGATCGCTTCGCATCCGGACACCTGCTGGTGACCTGACAGAACTCGCCCCGGTCTGCTACCAGGAGATTGATGGAATCGTGAGACCCGTGGAATGCTCGTTCTCCATAAAAAACGAAAACACTGTAGCATTCTCTCTCGGAAAATATGACCCCGGCCAGACCCTCATCATCGATCCCGTGATGAAGTACGGGTTGTACCTGCGGGGTATCGGTATAGCCAACGGATATGGAGTTGCGGTCGATGCCGAGAGGAATGCCTACGTCACCGGCATATCAAACCCGACACCCTATACCGTCCCTGATTCGGCCGAGGGGGCGAACGCCGGCGGAACAGATGCGATAGTCGTGAAAGTAAACCAGGACGGCACGCTTCCACTCTATATTACCTATCTTGGGGGCTCGGACGATGATAAGGGGTCTGCAATCAGTGTCGACCGGGACGGATATGCATACGTGACAGGGACAACCAGTTCCACAGACTTCCCGCTGGAAAATCCCATCCAGGCGGAATTTGCCGGAAATACCGACGTCTTCCTGAGCAGGATTGGCCTGGACGGATCAACGCTTGTCTTTTCCACGTATCTTGGAGGAACAGGGGATGACGAAGGAAATGCAATAGCGCTGGATACCGACAAGAACGTATATATTACCGGTTCAACCGACTCAATTCTCTTTCCCGTCATCAGCAGGTACCAGAGGACGTACCTTGCGGGCCAGCAGGACGCATACATACTCAAAATTGACAGCAACGGCACGCAGTTACTGTATTCCAATTATATCGGCGGAACAACGAAGGATGTCGGGTATGGCGTGGCTGTCGATGAGAACAACAATCCCTACATCACGGGCGAGACATATTCATGGAATTTCCCGACAAAAGACGCCTACAATGCGGTATTTTCCGGTTACAGCGATGTATTCGTGACAAAAGTCGGATCATCCGGGGAGTCACTTGTATATTCCACGTTCATCGGGGGAAAAAGCCAGGATGCGGGGAGATCGATTGCAGTGGACGAACAGGGGTCCGCATATATAACCGGGCTTACCAGGTCCCTGAACTATCCCACCATGGCTGCTTTCCAGCCTTCCAACGGAGGGATCGTGGACGCATTCATGAGCCGGATCTCACCTGACGGCAGATCGCTTGAATATTCCACCTATCTCGGGGGGACGGGATATGACGAAGGCCGGGGAATAGCGGTCGACAGCGCACGGACGGTCTATATCGCGGGGGCGACAAGCTCCCGGAACCTGTTGGTTACCGATCCCTACCAGGAAGTCTTTGGCGGAGGCACCTATGACGCATTCGTGGCCAAGTTCACGCCCTTCCAGGCAGCTCCCGATTACTTCACCTATCTTGGCGGAAACGGGCTTGACGTCGCGAACGCGGTTGCGACCGACGGAACCGGAGGAGCATATATAACCGGACTTACCGGTTCTGTCAACTTCCCGACCATCGACCCCTATCCGACGACCTTTGGGGACAGGGGCCAGGGCGGGTTCCTGGCAGTACTCCTTGACGAGGTGGAACCGCCGCGTGTGCCGACTGCAGACTTCGGTGCAGATGTCACGAGCGGTATGGCTCCGCTTGTCGTGCAGTTCCAGGATCGCTCCACCGGCTACCCGACGTCGTGGCAATGGGTATTCGGCGACGGGAACACGTCGGCCGACAGGAACCCTGTTCATATCTACAGTACTCCCGGAACCTACACCGTGAACCTGACCGCGACGAATTTCATGGGCAGCGATACCCGCTCAAGGCCGGGATTCATCACCATCGGCGGCATTCCTCCAACCACGACGCCAACTACTACCATCCCCACAACTTCCCCGACAACGACGATCCCGACAACATCACCGACTACCACCATTCC
>LKUF01000195.1 GCA_001412335.1 Methanolinea sp. SDB | reverse complement strand
AAAAAATAAAAGTTGTCCCGGTCGTATCGGGCATTCGAGTCCGTGATATGCAGGTCAGGTGGATTTTCACATGCCGAACAGGAAACCTGCGGGTTTGGTATATCTCGAAGCCGGATACCCGGGCAGCGCCCCGTCCTTTAAAGACTCCTGCGTCATGATATTATAATAAGCAGTCATTACATTATGCCATCGAATTGTCATGCTCCGTGATGTCCTGAACCGGTATTGCAAAGGCGAGATCCCGCTTGATGAAGCAGAAAAACTGATCGAAGGCCTTCGCCTGGAAACAGTGTCAAACCTTGCCCGCCTGGATCTTGGAAGGTCCATGCGCTGTGGAATACCGGAAGTGATCCTTGCAGAAGGAAAAGATCCCGCCCAGCTGAAGGGGATAGCAAAAATAGCTGTGGATACTGCAGGTAGATGTATCGTATCAAGGATCGCCCCCGAACACCGCAGGGCAATCCAGGAGCTGGAGAACCAGGAGGGCGTCGCCGTAACATTTCATGATATAGCGCACATGGCCGTAATATCACGGGTACCCGCTCCCGAACAGACCGGGGGCATTGTGGCAGTGATCACCGCGGGAACATCGGATATTGCCGTTGCAGAGGAGGCGAAAGTGATAGCTGAGGAGATGGGCTGCCGGGTCTGCAGCGCATATGATGTCGGGGCTGCCGGTATCCACCGTCTCTTTCCGGCCCTCCGCACGTGCATCGACGCCCATGTATTTATCGTAGCCGCGGGCAGGGAGGGCACGCTCCCGGCCATTGTTGCCGGACTGGTGAACAAACCCGTGATCGGTGTTCCGGTCAGCACCGGATACGGGTACATGGGGCATGGGAAGGCGGCGCTCGCAAGTATGCTTCAGTCATGTTCGGTCCTTGCGGTTGTGAACATCGATTCAGGATTTACTGCAGGGGCCTTTGCGGCGCAGATAGCAAACATGGTGACAGAGAGATGACGCGGGCATTCTATATCGGACGGTTCCAACCCTATCACAATGGGCATCAGTACGTTCTCGAGCAGATCGCGAA
>LKUF01000194.1 GCA_001412335.1 Methanolinea sp. SDB | reverse complement strand
GAGTCTCATCTCACGGGCAACGCCTGAAGAGATCTCGCGCCATGAGTTTCCTGCGGGGTCGATGGGCCCCAAGGTCGAGGCCGCATGCAGGTTTGTGAGAGAGACGGGCAACCGTGCTGCGATTGGAGCCCTTTCAGAGATAGCGATGATTATTTCCGGGAGCACCGGGACGCATATAGTACCCGACCATCCATCTGGGTTTGATGCGTGATGAGCAGGTTTGGCGTATACTCCGAGACGGGACGGCTCCGGAAGGTCATGGTCCACCGCCCTGACCTTGCCCTTCGCCGTCTCACACCGAAAAACCATGAACAACTGCTCTTTGACGAACTCCTGTGGGTCGACAGGGCAGTCCAGGAGCACGATGCCTTCGTGGAAATTTTAAAAGAGGAGGGAGTTCGGGTCTATTACCTGCAGGAACTCTTAAAAGAAGCCCTGTCCTCAGGCAAGGCACGCCGTGTCGTCGTGGAACGGGTGATACATGCGATGACTGTCGGCCTGTCTGCAGTTCCCCAGTTGCAGGAGTGCCTGCTGGACATGGATCCTGCAACGCTTGCGCGTCATCTCATTGGCGGCCTGACAAAGAGAGAGAGCGGATGCCTTGAGAGTGACTGGCTCTCGAAGCACTCCCTGACGCTTGCGGCGTCCGGGCCTGACAGTTTCATACTGCCGCCTCTTCCAAACACCCTGTATACCCGCGACTCGTCGTCCTGGATATTCGGGGGGTTCACTATCAACCCGATGTTCTGGCCTCCCCGGCGCCTGGAGACTATCAACCTCGCAGCGGTGTACCGGTTCTCCCCCCTCTTTTCCGGTGCCGACTTCTCGGTCTGGTACCCGAGGCGTGAGAGCGATGGGAGATTTGAACTGGTCGAGTCGGAGCGGGCGTCCATGGAGGGGGGCGACATCATGCCTGTCGGGAACTCGACCGTGATCATGGCGATGAGCGAGCGCACCAGCTCACGGATGATCGAGATTGTCGCAGGTGAGCTCTTCTCCCACGGGGCGGCGGATCGGGTTATTGTCGCCCGGATGGCACGGAACAGGGCACATATGCATCTTGATACGGTCTTTTCCATGATTGATGTGGATAAGGCGACAGTCTATCCGCCTGTTGTTGAAAGGATGGAGACGTACAGCATCGTGCCCGGGGAGGGTGATGCGCTCGTCGAGTTGAGGCGGGAGGAGGATTTCCTTGCAACCGTGGCCGAGGCGCTCGGACTCGATCGCCTCGAAGTGATCCCCACCGGTGGAGATGAGTACGAGGCTGCACGGGAACAGTGGGATGACGGGAACAACCTCCTTGCAGTCAGTCCGGGAAAGGTGGTCGCCTACAACAGGAACACATCGACAAACAGGAATCTCAGAAAGGCGGGGATCGAGGTCCTGGAGATTGAGGGATCCGAGCTCTCCAGGGGACGCGGAGGGAGCCACTGCATGACCTGTCCCCTTGCACGGGACGCTGTCTGAAAAGAGAAGGCGGGAAAAACCCCTGCCGACTACCGGGGAACCGCTTTCCTGCGTTCTTTTTTCAACACGATATCGATGATGCCGTTTTTCACCTGGTAGAAGCTCTCGAGTATATCGATGCGGCACGGGGGATCGATCTCGGTCCGTCTCTCACCTGCAATTATCGCAATCTTCTCTGCCTGGATATCGGTGTAAACAGCGGAGGTGATACCCGGGGGAATTGCACCGGTTATAAAGACGCGATCATCGCCCTCGATCATCTCGTATTCCAGGTCTTGCAACCGGCTGGTATCGATACGGATGACATGCGGTGTACCTGACTGGTTCCCTGTGATGATTGTGCAGCCGATGAACCGCGTCTCGTCCTGCAGGGGCATATTCTGTATGATCTCCTCCACCATACGGGCAAGGTCCTGCAGGAAGTCATCGTAGGGATTATCCGGCATGATTACCACATAACCTGTAGATTTTTCCTTCGTTCTTCACGACCTGCCGATCTTCCAGTCTCTGGAGATCCCTGCAAACGGTTTCCCGGGGAAGACCCGTCAATTCGTGTATCTCGTCTGCCGAGAGCGGGCAGTGGGCAAGGGCAATCGAGATATCGATGCTGGCATCATCATCCAGGATCTCTCTTCCCCTGCTTATTATCTCCTTGATCCGGTTCTCGATATCGTTATCGAGGTTTTTGAGGTTCCTGACCATGTCATCCCTCACATCAAGCAGTTTCTGGAGCGTCTGAAGCGAATGCCTGAACCGGAGCAGGTTGTCGGAATCGTTGCCGATCTGATCCTCGTCCGGGTGTTTTTCGAGGGTGACCATCACGTTGATATCCCGGGCAAGGTAGTAATACTTCCGCCTCCGGTCATCGAGCCGGAACGAGAGTAATTCTTCACGCTCCATCATCTGGAGGTGTTCTATCACTGCTTTCGGGGAGAGCACGAGCCTGTCGGAGATCTCGGTGACAAAACAGGGTTTCTGCCGGAGGAGTTCGATGATTCTCCTCCGGTTACGGTTTCCGAGGATATCCAGGATTCTTGCGACCTCAACCTGATCAAGCATTAGTTACCTAATGTTAGGTTTTTTCATATATATAGGTGTTGAGATCCGGGATCTGGTGTGGATGCGGTTGATTGATACATGAACGAAGATGTGATATGTGACGGTTAAAGGCCGATAAACCAAAAAACCGGGATCAGATCCTGTCCCAGTGGCAGTCACCGCACTTCGGGCACGGAGGCAACTCGTCTGATTCCTCATCCAGTTCAATGATCGCAAAGCATTTCCGGCACCGGTACCTCCCGATCCCGGGTTTATCCCCACATTGAAAAGACATGGTTGGTAGATGCGACAGCACCCAATCTAAATGTATTGAATGCGGAACATCACATCCCGATATTGCCGGGAGATGCAAAAAATGATGTTTTTATTCGGATATCCGGTAGTTGGGGGCTTCGTCGGTTATCAGGATGTTGTGCGGGTGGCTCTCTGCGACACCTGCATTCGTGATCCTGACGAACCGGGTCTTCTCGTGCATCTCCCGGATGTTTGCAGACCCCGTGTATCCCATCGATGACTTGAGCCCGCCGACGAGCTGGTAGATCACATCCGAGACCCTTCCAACATAGGGTGTCACGCCTTCGACGCCCTCTGGCACGAACTTTGTCTTCCCGATCTCCTTCCTCTGGAAGTACCGGTCGCTTGAGACGCCGCCGCTCATGACCCCGAGTGAACCCATTCCGCGGTACTGCTTGTAGCGTCTCCCCTTCATGGTGATGACCCGTCCCGGTGACTCGTCGGTCCCTGCAAAGAGGCTTCCCATCATCACGCAGTCCGCACCGGCGGCGATGGCCTTGGCAACGTCTCCTGAGAACCTGACACCGCCGTCGGCGATCACAGTCACCCCCGTATCCCTCACGACCTCGGCGACGTTCGCGATGGCCGTGATCTGGGGCACGCCGACACCTGCTACAATCCTCGTGGTGCAGATGGATCCGGGCCCTATCCCGACCTTCAGGCCATCGACGGTATCCAGGAGGGCTTCAGCCGCCTTTCCAGTGGCGATGTTTCCCGCGATCACCTCGGCCTTCACGCTTCCCCTGATCTCCCGTACCGATTTCACGACATTCATGTTGTGTCCGTGAGCGCAGTCGACGACCAGGGCGTCTGCCCCGCATTCGTCCAGCTTCACCGCACGGTCGAAATCAAAGGGCCCGACTGCCGCGGCTACCCGGAGCTTGCCTGACCTGTCACGCGTGGCATTGGGATACTGGCGTTTCTCGAGGATGTCCTGCATGGTGATGATACCAACGAGGTTGCCTGAACCGTCGGTGACCGGAAGCCGCTCCACCTTGTTGGTGTACATCACCTCGAGCGCCTGCTCCATGGTTATGTCCTCACCGGCGGTGATCGGCTTCTTTGTCATTATCGCCTTGACGCTTTCAGCACCCATGCGTGATGCGATCCCCCTGACATCGCGACGGCTCACTATCCCGATGATCTTTTTGCCTTTGATCACCGGGACACCGCCGATCCCATGCTCGTTCATCAGGCGCTCCACGTCTGACACGCTGGTGTCGGGGCCGACAGAGAGGACCTTCCGTTCGATGAGTTCTTCAGCCTGTTTCACGTGCCGGATCTCGACCATCTCCTCTTCTGGGGACATGTTCCGGTGGATGACGCCGATGCCGCCTTCGCGGGCAAGCGCGACGGCCATCTCTGACTCGGTCACGGTGTCCATGGCAGAACTGACCAGGGGTATCTCCAGTGGAATGTTCCGCGTAAAACGGCTTGAGATATTGGCCTGGTTCGGCTCAATGCGTGATTCCGCAGGCTCGAGCAGGACATCATCAAACGTGAGTGCCAGCGGTGCCTGCAGCTTTTCGATAAACATATGTCTTAATGCACCATCCCTACCAGCCTGGCAACGAGATCTTCCCTGATCGACGATTCCCGGTCTCCGCCGCAGACCATTCCCCGGACCCCGATGATATCGGGATCAATACGCTTCAGGGTCTCGATATCCTCGAACTTCAGGGAACCGGCGAGGGCAGTCTTCAGACCCGCTTCCCTGTTCATCCGTGTAAATTCGACAAGATCAGCTTCGGTCATGAATTCAAATGTGCTTTTGCCATCTTTCATTCCCGTATCAATCATCGCCACGTCTGCACCGGCAGCCGCCGCAAGCGGCGTGATCTCGAACGGCGATATGGTGTCGAGACGGTCATGATCCGAGTATGCCGCAATAACCACGTATTTCTCGGGAAAATCCATCTTGACAGCTTTCACGACGTTTCGAATAACTTCTGCGGCACGTTCGGCCCCGTCAAACTTCAGCCCTATCTTGATATAATCAGCCCCGGCATGCGCAGCTCCGTATGCTGCAAGAGATGCACCGCCTGGTTTAAAATCATAATCTCCGATGGCAGCACTGACCGGTTTGGTGGAGAGGTTCTTGATCGCCCTGATGACCCAGGGGAAGTTTGCACCGAGCGAGCCCTCGTCCGGTTTTTTCACATCAACGATATCAGCGGCAAGAGATCGCTTTGCTTCCTCAATGTCCCTCGGGCTGACCAATAATTGCATAGGATTTAATGATCCTGATGGTAAATAGTGATTACTATATAGCATGGATTTGATTCTCGCCATGGATTTAAAGTCCGGTCTCGTCGTCCACGGGATGAAGGGCGACCGTGCGTCCTACCGGCCGCTTGACTGGGGACTTTCGCCGACGGCCGACCCCGCCGGATACGTGGAGGCGATCGGTCCCCGGTTCCTGTACGTCGCGGATCTCGACAGGATAGGCAGGACCGGAGATCATGACCGCGAGGTCTTCCGGTGCGCATCCATGGTTGATAGGTGTTACGTCGATCGCGGGGTGTCTTCCCCCGGTGAGTTCATCGAGGGGGATAATATCATAAATATCGTCGGGACAGAGACCGCAGGGGATGACCTCTCAGTATATGGTTCCGGGTTCCTGAGCATCGATGTAAAGAACGGAAGAGTGATACCGGGAGGGCGTGATCCGGTTGTTCTCCTTGAACGGGCAGAAGACTTGGCTTTCGAAGGCTGTATCATCCTCGACATCAGCGCTGTCGGCACCGGGTCCGGGATAGATGCAGGCAAGCTTGAGCACCTGCGGTCTGCATATGGCCGATCGCTCTTCTATGGTGGAGGGGTCTCGGGTACCAGGGACCTGTCGGTGCTCGTGGAGTCAGGATTCGACGGAGCGATCGTCGCTACAGCCCTCCACAGGGGGAGGATTCCGGCAGAGTCCATCCGGAGGGGCGAATGGTCCTGATCACCATAGAGGGAATTGACGGGAGCGGGAAGAGCACTCTTGTATCGGCCTTGAGGGGACTTCTTTCGGATCTTGATCCCCTCTTCACCCGGGAACCGGGCTCAACCTGGGTGGGCGAGCAGGTGAGAAGGGCCATCGCTGAAGAGATCGACCCCATCGCAGAAGCCCTCCTCTTCATTGCCGACCATGCTGTTCATGTATCAGGTGTGATACGTCCAGCGCTTGCCGAAGGGAGGCTGGTCATCTCTGACAGGTACCGGGACAGCAGGTATGCCTACCAGGCAGTGACGCTGAAGAATATCCTGCCCGACCCCCTCTCCTGGTTAAAAAATATCCACGATGGCTGGAGCATAACCCCTGACCTGACGTTCCTGCTGGTGCTGCCGGTCAATGAGGCATTATCACGGATGGACCGGGGCGAAGCCCTTGAGCATTTTGAGACGGCGGAACTTCTCGAGGGCGTCCAGCAGCAGTACCTGGCACTCGCGAAAGAGGAGCCGTCCCGCTTCCTTGTAATCGATGCCGGAAAAGACGAGAAAGAGATACAGAAATTTGTGGCCGATTCCATCAGGCAGTGTGCTGGATGGTCACGATCACGTCGCCGACATTGAGCACGTCGACCTTTTCCCCTTCCTCCATGTAGGTATAGGTCGGGACGAACGCATCCTTTGGTAACGGCATGGCAGTCCCGTCCACCTCTATCGAATCGGGAGGGTTCTCCAGGCTTTCCGGCGGGAGCGCCCGCACGGCGTCCATGAAGGCACGCGCCTGCTTTCTGAAGGCGGGACCGATGACCGCCATGTTGAACTGCACATCGCCCATCACCTTCTCAAGCCTCGCCGTCTCCCGGCGCCAAACCACTTCGGCATTCAATGCCCGTGCCGCATCACCTGAATCATCCCCGAAAAGGGGGGAGAATATCGTGACCTTCCCAAGCGGCGCATTCAGGGCCATCCCGCGTTCATGCTTGTAGCGCCGTATATCGGCCACCACGAGTGCGAGAAGATCGCCATCCCGTGCGGCGTCGGGATCATCGTATTCGCATACCGGCCAGCCTGCGAAATGGACGCTGCCCCTGCCAAGGTATGAGTAGCATTCCTCGGCGAAATGAGGGGTGAAGGGGGCCATCAGGCGGCACAGGGTGTCCAGGGTCCTGGTCAGCGCCCGGCAGGCACTATCCCTCCCGGGTTCGTCGGAGTACAGCCTCCCTTTCACCAGCTCGATATAGTTGTCGGCAAGAACGTCCCAGGCAAACTCCCGGATCGCCTTGAGCGCGCGATCAAACTGGCAGCCGTCCATGCAGGCCGTCACCTCCGAGACGGTGCCGGAGAGCCTGGTCATCAGCCACCGGTCTGCGACTGCGGTCAGTGGGGCCGAAGCGTCGAAGGCTCTCCTCTCGAGCTGGATGAGCACGAACCGGGCAATGTTCCACAGCTTGGTCTGGAACCTGGATGCAGCGATTACATCGTTCCAGATGAACATGATGTCCGATCCCGTGGCCGCTCCCGCAGCCGCCCATTGCCTGAGCGCATCAGCACCATGCTCTGAGACGATCTCCTCGGGTGATATGATATTGCCCCGGCTCTTGCTCATCTTGAATCCGTCCTCGCCGAGCACCATGCCATTTACCAGGATCTCTTCCCAGGGTTTCTGACCGGTGAGGGCGACCGACCTGAGGATGGTGTAGAATGCCCATGTCCGTATGATATCATGCCCTTGCGGTCTCAGCTGGGCAGGAAAGATCGTGGGCGTCTCTTCCCCGTTCCACCCGGTGATGTTGAGTACCGAGATAGAGGAGTCCATCCAGGTATCGAGGACGTCCTCTTCACCGGATATGTCTGTGGATCCGCAGTCAGGACACGGTCCTGGTGGAGGTGTCACGGTCGGATCGAGCGGGAGCGTGGATTCCTCCGGCACAATCATCCGGCCACACGCCTGGCAGAACCAGACGGGTATGGGTGTTGCAAAGATTCTCTGCCGCGAGATGCACCAGTCCCATTCCATCTGGTCCACCCAGTTCTCCATCCGCAGAAACATGTGTTCCGGGTTCCAGCGGATCTCCCGTGCGGCATCCATGATCTCTTCGGGCACGATGCGGACAAACCACTGCCGCTCGCTCATGATCTCGATAGGAGTGGTGCACCGCCAGCAGGTACCGACCCGCTGTTCGAGCGGTTCGGTCGACCTGAGGATATCCTCGCGTTTCATATCCTCAAGAATCGCTTCCCTGCACTCTCCACTCTTCATACCGGCGTATTTTCCTGCAATCGGGGTCATCCTGCCATTGCGGTCGATTGCCTTGCGAAGTTCGAGATCGTGCTGTTTCCACCAGTGGACATCCTGCTTGTCCCCGAACGTGCATATCATCACGGCCCCTGAACCGAACTCCGGGTCAACCGCCTCGTCAAGGATCACGGGAACGGAATGGCCAAATATCGGGACTTTCAGGTGCCTGCCCATGAGAGAACGGTACCTGTCGTCGTCGGGATGCACTGCGACCGCAACACAGGCCGCCAGGAGTTCCGGCCTCGTGGTCGCGATCTCCACGCCGTCGAAGTCGAAGTAGTTGAGCGTGGTGGTCCGCGGTTCATAGGCCACCTCGGCAAACGCGATCGCCGTCTCGCACCGGGTGCAGAAATTGACCGGGTGCTCGCTCTGGTAGATATACCCTGACTGAAGCATTTTTAAGAACGAGACCTGCGTCTTTCGGAAATACTCGGGGAGCATGGTGATGTATTCGTGGCTCCAGTCGATCGAGAACCCGAGACGGCGGAGGGTGCTACGCATCTTCTCGATATTTCCCAGTGTCAGCTCCCTGCACATCCTCCGGAACTCTTCTCTTGGCACGTCATTCTTTGTTATTCCGTGGATCTCCTCTACCTTCACCTCGGTCGGCAGGCCGTGACAGTCCCATCCCTGTGGAAACATCACGTTATAGCCAAGCATTCGTTTATAGCGAGCGATAAAATCAATATAACACCAGTTGAATGCGTTGCCGATATGGAAATTCCCGGTCGGGTACGGTGGCGGGGTATCTATTACAAAACGCGGCTTGTCCGATTCATCCTGGAAATAATTATCCTCTTCCCGCCATGTTTCCTGCCATCTCCTCTCCACCTCGGAGAAGTCGTAGGTCTTTGGGAGATCCATTGCTGGTGCCATTTTCCATTTATTTGTTCTGTCAAGTCATATAGTGATCGAAGATCTGCCCGGAATAGTCAATCACCACTCATATCTCACGGGAACCGGAAATTTTTTGCCGTATCCATTTTGGAAAAACTCTTTTTGGAGAGGGAACAACAAGTATCAGAATGACGTCCAGTCTGGGTGACAGGCTCGCAGCAATCCTGACCCTATCTTTCATCCTGATTGCGCCTTTTATCCAGCCAGCCTGGTTTCTCTCGATTATCGTGCTCCTCTCATCAGGCGTTCTCTTCCTGATAAAAAAGACTCGCTACCTGGCGATCGCCATGGTCCCCATCGCCATTCTCTATGGCATCGGCGTCCTCCCGCTGCTGATCTTCTCGTGCACGATAGTCATACTGGTGATGGGCGAGATGGCGTTTCGAGGTACGACCGAGCGCCTCTTCTCCTACATAACCTACATCACTGCCGCTCTCGTCGGGTGCATCCTCGTGATGTTCTATCTCCAGACTTTTGTCCCGCTGGTCATCCTCTTTGGTATCGTCGTGGCCGTGCTCTTAAAGGCAATCCTTCGTGAGCGCGAGGACGCCCTCATGATCGAGGCGCTTGGAATCGCCATGACCATGATCCTCATCAACGAACTCAATTACCAGGCTGATATTACCCTGATCTTTCTTGCGGTCCTCGTCGCCTTCGGTTTTGGGTACTCCTCGTACAGGCTGAAGACGGCCGATGTGAGCGGTCTCTTCTCCGGCGCCCTGATCGGCCTGATACTCATCGTGTTTGCAGATATCCGGTGGTTCCTGGTCATGCTCACGTTCTTCATCCTTGGTTCGATCTGCACGCGGTACAGGTACGAATACAAGCAGAAGATGGGTGTGGAACAGATGCACGGGGGTGCGAGGGGTTACCTGAATGTCTTTGCAAACGGAAGCGTCTCCGCTGCCGCGGCAGTACTCTGGGGTATTTCCGGAGAACCCATGTATCTCGCCCTCTTTGCCGGGAGCGTGGCGACTGCGACCGCCGATACGATGGCAAGCGAGATAGGTGTGACAGGGGGCGATCCGTACCTGATCACGACATTCAAGAAAGTCCCGGCAGGCACGAATGGCGGGATCACCATGATCGGTGAACTGACTGCCCTGGGAGGCGCCGTCATTATCTCGCTCTTCTGCTTCTTACTCGGGATAATCGACATGCCCATGGCGATCGTCGGAATAGCTGCCGGAATGGTAGGGACCAATATCGACAGCCTGGTGGGCGCACTCATCGAAAACAGGGGAATAATCGGGAATGCAGGGACAAATATCCTGGCGACTGCGGGAGGAGGGCTATTTGCCCTCCTCTTCTACCTGTGAATACACCGGTCAGTACTTGTACCAGCGCCCCTTGGTGTCGTATTCGCCCTGGAGATAACCCGGCTCAACCTGCGCATATTTCTGGAAAAAAGCCGATTTATACGTATACATGAAGGGGAAGAAGATGGCGGCCGCTGCCATGTACAGGACAGCGGTTATGCCAAGTCCCCGTGGCCCGATGAGGGCGATCAGATCGTCGGGAGTAAAAGACTCTATCATCGAGGTGTCCATCCCGATCAGGGGTGTCAGGCTCTCGTAGAGAACCGCGGTCCAGATGAGCGCAAAGATCAGCAGGATGGCGGCGAAAAAAGCCAGGATCACAATATAAAAGAGTATAACCGCACCGGGATTTTTCAGTACCACCTCGATGCTCCTCCTGATAGAATCAAAGACTTTTGCGTCCTCGAAAACTGCGGCAGCATCATAAAAGAAGGTAAAAAATGATATTCCGACTGCGCTTCCCGCCGCTATAAAGGGAAGCATCTCGAGTGCGATCCCCATGATCGAGAGGGGGACAAGCAGCAGGATGACCGTGAGTATTACGGCAAAAGCGATAAGCACCGTTGGAATGAGGATCCTGAAATAGTATTTTTTACCCCCCTGCAGGAATACCCCCGGCGTTCCCTGCCCCTCCCTGATGACATGCATCATCGCTGCGACGAAGAAGGGAACGACAACCAGTTCTATGATCCACAGTCTTCCTGCCACGAATTCCCCAAGGGAATACTGTGCAGCAAGGTCCAAAAGACCGAAGAGGCCGATCACGATTCCCGGCAGCCAGAGGATGGGTGTGGAGGCGAGGAGGGAAAACGTTTTTTTAAGCGATTCGAGGACCATCCGTCACCTGTTCCTCGGCATGGCGACGATCTCCCTGACCTGCAGGTCGAAGAACGCCGATGTGTGCGAAGGCCGGATAACGCATACTGTATCAGCCCCGGAAGCGGTTCCGCCCACCGCAACAACCTCTTCATCAACCGGGATTGCGCCCTGGTCCGCAGCGATGAGCGTGCATTCCACCGCCACCTTCAATCCCACTGCCACCACACGGCGAAGGGCTTCCGCGACAGCCTCGGTGCGGGATCCGCCGCCCACCTTGGCCGAGCGCGAGAAGGATCTCTCGAGACCGGAGAGGACATGGGTTCCAACCACGATCTTCGCACCGTTCGCCCGGAGTGTGGCGGCATTCTCCTCCGAAAACTGCCAGACTCCCGGTTCTGCAAACCCTACCACGTGGGTGACGACGACGAGCGATAAGCCCGAACCTTTCATCGCATTCATGAATTCGAGTGCAGATGCACCACTGGTGCTGGCAACCACGATTGTCCGGACCCCGAGCTCCTTTGCCCGCTCCACTGCAAACCGGGCGGCATCCTTTGTATTGGCCGGTCCCGGCACGTCAAAATAGTATGTATTCCTGGTTACAAACGACATAATAACATTTTAATAGAGTATTATCACTTAAAGGGAATAGCTATGATAACGCTCGCACTGGCAGGAAAGCCCAACTGTGGCAAGACCACGTTCTTTCGGGCAGCGACGATGGCCCATGCCGAGATAGCAAATTATCCGTTCACGACAATCGATGCAAATTTCGGCGTGGCATATTTCAGGGCGGAATGCCCATGCAGGAGACTCTCCCTTCCCTGCAAAAAGTGCATCGACGGGGCCCGTTTCATCCCCGTAAACATGATCGATGTCGCGGGTCTCGTACCGGATGCACACAAGGGCAGGGGGCTTGGCAACCAGTTCCTGGACAACCTCAGGCAGGCAGACGCGATAATCCATATTGTCGATGCCAGCGGTTCCACGGACAGCGAAGGGAATCCCGTGGAGCCAGGCAGCCACAATCCCCTGGGTGACGTCGCATTTCTCCGGTACGAGATGAACATGTGGGTCTATGGAATCCTCGACAAGCACTGGGCACGGCTCCAGCGGCAGGCCCAGACAAGGACCTACTCCGTCCACACCGGTATCGCGGACGTGTTCGCAGGACTCGGGATATCTCCCGAGGACGTGAGGGACGCGGAAGTAGCGGCAGGGATCGACCTCGTGCATGCAGACGAAGAGGGTCTCAAGTCGTTTTGCAGGGAGATCGTGGAGATATCCAAGCCCATGATCGCCATCGGCAACAAGGTCGACCAGGCGCCGGCGGGACTCCTTTCGACGCTTGAGCATGCGGGGATGATCTTTGCATCGGCGGCTGGAGAGCTGGCGCTCAGGAACGCTGCGAACGCAGGCATGGTCACCTATCTCCCGGGAGACCCCACTTTCTCCATCAACAGGGCGGATGAACTATCGCAGGCACAGAAGGCCGGACTTGAAAAGATCGCCACCGTCATGAAGCAATTCGGGGGCACGGGTGTCCAGCAGGCTATCAACCATACAGTGCGCGAACTGCTCGGGTTGATCGTGGTCTATCCGGTCGAGGACGAGAACAAGTTTTCAGACAGCAGGGGAGAGGTGCTCCCTGATGCATTCCTGATGAAGAAGGGATCAACGCCGCGGGACCTTGCCTTCCAGGTGCATACCGATATCGGAAAGGGTTTTTTATATGCGATAGATGCCCGGACAAAGATGAGGGTGAAGGATACACACGAGCTTTCCGACGGCGATATTATCCGGATTGTCAGCACCGCCAAATAATCATCTCCCTAATCGCGATCCGGGTCTGATTTTCCCCGGATTCACCAGTATATTTTTATACTATGGAGGAAAACTCAATTTATCATGGGTGGCGAGGTTTTTCAGGCCCAGATAATCAAAAATTTCTTCGATACCATTACTGGTACCGATCGAAACCTCACCCGTATCTACATGTGTGTCATCAGCGTAGCCAAGCTCCGGATGGAAAAACCTGAAAAGATAACGTTTCTTGTTGACCAGATCCGAAAGAGCAAGCAGCAGAGAGAGCTCTCGATTGATATCCTCGATTACATGGTGGATGCTGCAATCCAGCTGGACATGAACGTCGTCCAGACTGCGTTTGGAGTGAAGGAGATCGGGGAGATCCTGCAGGACTTCAACGGGATCAGCCTGGACACACTGTGAACTTTTCTCCTCGTTGCATTGCAGGGGAGACTGGACCTAATTTGTAACGTGTATATCGACCCGGTCACTCCAGCCGCTGCCCGTCCCCACGATCCGGATTCCGGATCCGGAATTCATTCCCGGATAGGAAAAAAAGGCTTCACCGAACAGGGGAGGTGCCCCCTCCTGTCCCGAAAGGTGAAAAACCTTCGCAGCAATTTCGAGGGTATGGGCCCGGTTGTCGCACGTGGATGATGTGGGGGCCAGGGGGGCGGGCAGCCCAAACACCCTGTTCCCGCGGTTCATCGACCATTTCTATACAGGTAGCGAAGAGCCATACTCATCTTGTATTGCATGTGTCCCGACCCTGAATCATCGTGGCTTTTCAGAATGGAACATGCGCACATTTCCGGTATCGCAAGTCGTTGACAGTCTTTTGACGGCCGATTGCCATGACTCCTGGAACAACCCCCTCCAGTCTTATGCGAACGGATAAACCCCAAAAATGTGGGTTCAGATGTTTAAGGCCTTTTTATACGTGTTTAATATCTGGAGGACGAAATTCTGGTGCTCATCGAGGGACTGTCCGTCATCGGGAGATTCCAGGTACCCCACTGCATACAGAAGCAGCAATGCATTGTCAAGTTTGAGTTCATCCCTGTTTTCAACCGATTCGGGCGGGAGAACGATAGCGAGATGCTCTTCGTCCTCGGGTGAAAATGACTCGGCAGATACCTTCTTTACACGGGATTCTTCAAGATTCTCCGCCCTGTCAGCGACGATGGTAACAGCCTTACGGAGTGTCTTCATGGCTCCGTCATCCGGGAGCATGGCAAGGGCTTTCTCTGCACTCTGCAGTGTTTTCGGATAGAGCCCGTACTTGTATGAGAGGATCGTGGATGCAACTTCGTGGGCGCACTCCCGATCCATGTCTCGGTAATAAGGACCTATCCGGTTCATATAGTCATAGAGATATTTTTCCATGTGATTCTCCTCAAATAATTGTGACTGCGCCGAGCTGAACCTCTTATTCAGCCGTACAACAAGGATGGTTATGCTGATAGCAAACAATACCTGCAATACGAGGTTTGGGCGCATTTCAAGGGGAACGAGAAAGATGAGAACTGCGTAAAGGGGCGCGAGAAGGGCGACGATGTCCCTCCGGGGCTTTATCCAGGCCAGGTATCCAAGGCACACGGAACCGATAACGCATCCCCAGAAGAATTCCCCTGCATCAGCGATGAGGCCCAGATACTGGAGAGATATTGCAAGCGCAATTCCCCCGAACGAAGCGAGAGGTACGGCAATCGAGAGATATCTCTCAATACCGTCTTTTTTCATCACCGGCGTATTGTGTTCGTGCATGGTTTGTGATTACCGTCTGAATATTAGGTTTCGAATCTTTGAATAAGTTTTCAATGGATTCACCTGTCACAATACCCACCTGATAATGTCTGGATCTTCGACTCAACATGATTAAGTCCGATTGCGTATGATACATCAGGTATGAAGGTCTGTATCATGTGCGGGGGTGAAGGGACACGGTTGCGGCCCCTGACCTTTGATAGGCCCAAACCCTGTATTCCAATCGTGAACCGTCCCTCTATCGAGCACCTGGTCTCCCACTTATCCAACCTCGGGTTCAATGATATCATCATCACGCTCGGCTACATGAGCGAGGCAATCGAGGAGGCACTTGGTGACGGTTCACTCTTCGGGGCCGATGTGACCTATGTGCATGAGAAGACAAAACTCGGCACCGCCGGGAGTGTAAAAAACGCCCAGGCCTATCTCGAAGACCAGGACTTCCTTGTCGTGGGGGGGGACCATGTCACGGACCTGAACCTCCTCGAATTTTACCGTGAACACTCCCGGGAAAAGCCGATAGTCTCTATCGGGCTCATCAGCATCGATGAGCCATCCGAGTACGGCATCGCCGAGATAGATGTGGCCTTCCAGATAAAACGGTTCACGGAAAAGCCCTCCCCTGGCGAGATCTTTTCAAACCTGGCCAGCACGGGGATATACGTCTGCAGCCCCGATATCTTTGACCACATCCCGTCCAACAAAAAATTCGATTTTGCCCGCGATCTCTTCCCGCACCTGATGGAGAGGGGGCACGTCCTGAAGGGCTGGCTTGCCAGGGGCAACTGGAGTGACGTGGGAAGCCCGCAATCTCTTCGGAACGCCGAGCGGTGGAAGCTTCGGGAGATCCCGTTCACAAGCATACACGGAGATCTCACGCTTCGCGGATCCCTTATCCACGGTCCTGTACAGCTTGGGCCGTCCTGCTCGGTTGGGAGCAACACCCGGATCATCGGCCCCGTGGCTATCGGTTCCGGGACGTCTATCGGCAACAATGTCCTGATTGGGCCGTATTCAAGTATCGGGAACAATTGCACCCTGATGGATGATGTCAAGATCTTCTCATCGTCCCTCTATGACGGGGTCACGATCGGGGCTAACACCACGGTGAGCGGGAGCACCATCGACAACGACACCCGCGTTGGCGATGACTGCAGCCTCGAGAACGACACGGTGATCGGGCCAAGGGTCGTTCTTGAAAAAGGAGTGGTGGTTCATTCTCGGACACGGATATGGCCGGACGTGGTCGTCGCAGGCAAAACGATCGTAAAGGAACATGTCCTGAATGAAAAGTACGATATCCGGTACGAGGGGTCCTAGCTTCTCCTCACGAGCCGGTGTGTAATCGCCACCAGCGGGTGGCGGGCATAGTCGAGTACCTCGATGTCGTCGAGTGTCTTTAAATTCATGGCTTTCGCAGTCCGTTCAATGCCAAGTTCGATATTTTCGTTTATCTCGATCACGTACGCGTCAAGAGTACGGATTCCCAGTTTCCTGGCTGCTATCGCCCGGTGATGCCCGTCCACGAGGATCAGTTTCCCTGGCCTTCTGACGACAATAAGGGGTTCGGCCAGTCCCTTCCTGATCTCGTACATCCTCCCCTCGAGCTCGTCTTCATAGATACGGGACTGCGTGGGCAGGAGCATATCGATGGGTACCGACTCCCGCTTCAGCTCCGGTGATATTCCATGGAGCTTTTGTAACGTGGTGATGAAATTGAATACCTTCTCTGGCGAGACATGCTCAATCTGGGATCGTATCACGTCGGTATTTGAGATGATCCCAAGAAGACAGTTTTTCTCGTCGACAACAGGCAGTTTCTGTATTCCTGATCGAAAGATTACCCGTGCTGCATCATTGACACTCATGTCAGGGTCGGCCACGATGAGGTGGTCCGACATGATCTTTTCAACAGGAGTCGAAGGGGGGACAAACAGAAGGTCACGGGCCGCGATATACCCCACGACTTCGTGGCCGTTTACCACCGGGAAGCCGTCATGCCCGGTCTTTTGAATCTTTTCGATCACTTCCCTGATCGTACCATGGACATCGACGGTAACAACATCATATGTCATGTAGTCCCGGACTTTCTTCTTATCCATTCCCATAGAAATTACATTTCATGCACTTGAAGCCATCGGAAAAAGGAATATTATCGGGATTTATTCGATCAGGATTCTTTTACCACGCTCTTTTTCGCTCTTCTTTAGCCTGACTTCCAGAACCCCGTTTTTGAATGATGCCGATGAACCCGCCTCCTCGACGTCCCGTGGCAGGGCGACCATCCTCTTCATGGACCCATACATCCGTTCCCGCATGTAATATCCTTCCCGCTCTTCCTCCTTCTCGCCCTTTCTCTCGCAATCGATCTCGAGCGTGTTCGGTGAGACCAGCTTCAAGGATATATCATCCTTTTCGACACCGGGCAGATCGGCAACCACGATCACCTCGTCGTCATGCTCACGCACATCGACCCGGAACTCCCCCCGGATGGCAGGGAGCATCCTGTCCGTGATACCTCCAGGCGGAAGCATCCGCCCTCCCCAGAACATGTTTTCCATCTCGCTCATCATCTCTTCAAGATCTTCTGCCCTCCATCCGAGAGGATGCCTTCTTCGCCAAATCATGTCGGTTACCTCCTTTTTCCAGACGGTGAAAAACCTCTGGACTACCCTTAAGTTAGTCATTTTATTATATATATTTTTGTGACAGGGGACGGTGGAGAATGTAATGTTTATTTTCATTCAGAGTGATGTGTATTGAATGCCTCCGAAAAAAAAGGAAAAAGTGAGAAGAAAATCCCAGTCAGGATGGGATACCAAGAAGATTGTCATCGTGGCGGCGGGAGTCATCTTTGCGGTGGCTATGGTCGTGTCCCTCATGCCGATGAGCATGTTTTCCGCACTCAAGACTGCACAGGCCGGCGATATAGCCCTCGTGGACTATACATTGAGAGATGATCGTGACATACCCGTCGCAACGTCAAACCAGAATATGTACAACACGGTCGTGCAACAGGGAGGCATCATCCTGTTCACCGATTATCTGAGGGTCCCTGTAAACATCTCCACCGAACGGGAGATGACGCCTGTCCCGGTCTTGAACGAGGGATACCAGGGCGCACCATTCGGGATACTCTCACCAGAGTGGAATGCCATCAGCAATGGTCTTGCCGGCATGAAGGAGAGTGGTTCAAAGACTGTTCCGGTCGAGGATGGCTCTGCCCTCACGCTGACGATGGACAAGGAGAGAGTCGAGAGCATAGGTCTCAATTTCACCCAGGCCTCGGTTGGGATGCAGCTGCCTGTTGTCATATCGGTGCAGTCCTATGAGAGTATACTGAGTAATTCGACCCCGCAGGATTTCGCGCTCCGGCTCGGGTATATATCGGACAAGACTGATGACGCACTCTCATTGAACCATGCATATACACGCGCCGATATCAGGCTGATCCGGCTGGAACAGAGTTGATAATACCAGAGCTTATTAACAAGCTCCTCCCACTATTTTTCTCATGGCACTGCGAATAATCAGTTTCTTCCAGGAAGGGTGCATGGCATGCCAGGAGCAGGAACCCATAAACCGCGTGGTGGAGCAGGACCTCAATATCAAGATAGAATCAATCGACCCGACGAAAAATTCCGCTTATATCAAGGAGTATGGCCTGAAAGTGACTCCGACCATTATCATCCTCAAGGACGGGGAGGAGAAGGCCAGATTTGAAGGTGTCGTTCACCGGGAACAATTCGAAGAGGTGGTCTCGAAGTTACGGTGACGGCACTGCATAGATGCGCTTTACCCTGCGGGCCACGGTCTTCCAGCCTTCCTTTCGCATCACCGCGCCGTCCCGCAATTTTATCTGGACGATCCGGAACTGCCGCCCTGAGTGCCGGCAGACTCCGCCCACCTCGAAGGGTTCCTCACCTGTGACATGGATGAAGAGCGGGCTTGTGGTACGGCCGTCATGGAGGGACACCCTCACGACCACCTCCTCGATCTTCCGGGTCCATAATGTGGAGATTTCGGATGCAACAGCCCTCGTTACCCTCTTTTCATCACGCTCGATCGCCGTCACCTCGACACCGACATACTCGTCGCCGCACTCCACGACGAGCCTGTCCCCGACAGCACAGGACTCTTTGGGCGGCAGCTCAACACGGCAGACCCGGGAACTCTCTTCATAACTGACAATGGCCTTCACATAGACGTGCTTCTCTTCTTCGGGCAACGGAATGCGCTGCACATTACCGCATATCTCGCATCGCACCACGAGATCACGCGAACTGGCGACTATCACATGTCCCTGCTCTTCCCTGCAGACCGGGCAGTAGGTTTCCAAATCCATTGGGTGGCTCCTCTCCTCTACAATACTATCCGTCAGCTCAAAGTAGTATTGGCTTCCCGTGCAAAAGTCCTTGGTTTCATGGAGGAAAGATCGAGAGGATGAATGTCGAGGAGAGAATTTGTTGCGGGGGCCATCCCAATATACGGGGCACGCACCGGTCCACGTTCCAGATCACCACCGAGACAGACCTCTCACCGCGGGGCGACTGCGTCATCGGAGTGGGTGCTGACAAGGGGGCAATAGACCTTTCGGACGAGTTCCGGGCAGCCCTTGAATACGAGAGCGCAACCCTTGTCACTCTTCTCGTTGCAGGAGATATCACGGTCAGGGTAACGTCGAAGGGGAGCGCGTCACTGACCCTGGATCACGAGACAGACCTTGTCTGGAGGAAGAGCACCTTTACCTGCAGCCGGACTATAGGGATATCTTCCGACTATACAGCCCTCACTCTGCCGCGTGAGCTCATCTCGCACCTCCGGGGTGGAGGAGAGATGCTGGTTATCCTGAATGCAGATCCGCATGGGGATGAAGGCTAAAAAGAGCTGACC
>LKUF01000193.1 GCA_001412335.1 Methanolinea sp. SDB | reverse complement strand
GTCAACTACCCCTCCCTGAAGGGAGGGGCTTGTAGTTCCGGTTAAACTGGACTACATTGGGCTGGTTGACAAGGCAGCCTACTCAGACAAGATATACCCGCCTGAGCAATGTTTCGAGACGCGTTAAGGTCCGCATGGAGTTCAAAACCACATTTCCGACACCGGAACGAGGAACCGTTACGGTTCCCCTTGTAGATGTGACCGCATTCAGAGCACTTCTGCGAGGTGTACCTGGCGTCTACGAGAAGCGTATGCTTCCCAAGAGCTTCCGCTTTGTACCTGATAAACTGTTCCAATTGGTAAAACGACCAATTGTTGAGCTTGTGGTTGAACTGCTTACCTCTTCGCTTCTGGACTCGGATCTTGCTCAAGTCTTCAAGAGCAAATACCGTATAATCCGAGTTCACGATCTGTTTCGATATACAGTGGTTCACGTCAGTCACAAACCGTCTTTCCTTATCGGCGAGACGCTTGAGCTTGCGTTTTGCCGACTTGGTGCCTTTAGACTGCAACTCTTTCCGAAGATGAGCATACCTAGCTCTGGTATTTTTAACCTTCTTCGAGTTGTAAAACGTGTTATCGGAACAGACTGCAATATTCACGATACCTCGATCGATCCCAACCACCTTGAACTCGGTTACAGGTTCAAGATCATTATGTTCAAGGGACACATGCAGATAGAACGTGTCGGATCGTCGATCATAGGATATCGTGGACGATTTGATCTTCCAAGTGAGATAGTCTCGGTAGTTCTGGGGTATAAAGAAAGTTGCCTTGATTCGACCCTCGATGGATGCAATCGTAGCTATGCCGTGAACGAGGTTCACTGTAACAACTCGTTGGTTGTACCTCATCGCAGCGAGTGGTCTTCGCTCTGGAAGAGATCTGCACTTGCACGCTTTCAGAGCTTCACACGCGCAATCTCTTGCACCCTGTACCAAAGACGAAGGAAGATCAGGAATGCTTTGACGGACAAGCTTGTAGGTGGCATGATGGTTATCGACTTTGTTCCAAGACTTGTTCTCAAATCCCCATTTAGCGGATTCGGAAAAAGCCTTGGTATAAGCTCTCATCGTTTCAGCGAGAGTAACTCGGTCTCGGTCGCCCATCCTAAGCTTGAATGTAACCGTTCTAAGCACGTTCATATATCAAGTGGTTAGATGATATATACTGTTCGGAGGTGGAAGCACGCGCTCCTCCCCGGCCTAAAGACCGGGGTCTCCGCGCTGCTACGAAGATGAA
>LKUF01000192.1 GCA_001412335.1 Methanolinea sp. SDB | reverse complement strand
GAAATAATCTATTCTTCGCGGAGCATCCGGTCGATCGCCTTTGCGGCGGTCTTTGCACCGCCCATCGCCAGGATCACCGTTGCCGCACCGGTAGCCACGTCGCCGGCGGCAAAGACGTGCGATATGGCCGTTCTCCCTTCCTCGTCGACGATGATGTTTCCCTTCGGGCCATAATTCAACCCCTGTATCTGCCGTATGAGAAGGGGATTGGGGCCCTGGCCTATCGCCTCGATGCAGACATCGGCATCGATTGTAAAGTTGCTTCCGGGAATCGGCTCGGGGCTTGGCCTCCCGTTCACGTCGTTTGCGCACATCTCCATTCTCACGCATTCGACACCGGTCACCTCGGGATCACCGTGAATCCTGACCGGGTTTACGCAGCAGACGATCTCGACTCCCTCCTCCTTTGCATGGATGATCTCTGCCCACCTGGCCGGCAGGTCATCCTCCCGTCTCCGGTAGACGAGTGTGACCCTGGCCCCGAGTCTCCGTGCGGTGCGGGCGGCATCCATCGCGACGTTTCCCCCACCCACCACGACAACCCTGCTGCCCCGAGCAACCGGCGTGTCAAACTCCGGGAACTTGTCGGCATGCATCAGGTTCACCCGGGTAAGGAACTCGTTTGCAGAATAGACGCCGTTTAGGTTCTCCCCGGGAATGCCCATGAAGAAGGGGAGTCCTGCCCCGGTTCCGAGAAAGACCGCGTCATACGAGAGCAGTTCGTCCACGGTCACGCTCTGGCCGGCGAGGTGGTTGAGACGGATCTCCACTCCCATGATGGCGATCTGTGCAATCTCGGCTTCGACGACGACCTTTGGAAGCCGGAAGGAAGGTATCCCGTATACAAGCACGCCACCGGGCCTGTGCAGGGACTCGAATATTGTCACTTTATGGCCTGCCCGGGCGAGTTCTGCAGCCGCTGCAAGCCCTGCAGGGCCCGATCCCACCACTGCCACCCGTTTTCCTGTCGACTGGGCCACATCCGGAAGGGATATCCCCTGTTCCTTCTCCCAGTCGGCAACAAACCTTTCCAATGCACCGATCCTGACAGGGAGACCCTTCTTTCCGAGGATGCAGGAGCCCTCGCACTGGATCTCCTGCGGACAGACCCGCCCGCATATTGCCGGGAAGAGGTTGTCCCGCTTGATGATCTCGGCCGCCCCCCTGAAATTCGCAGAGGCGACTTCTGCAAGAAAGGCAGGGATATCGATTTCGACGGGGCATCCCCCGACACAGGTGGGCTTCTTGCACCGGATGCACCGTTCTGCTTCCACGACAGCGGTGGCGGGCGTCAGGCCCTGGTCAACCTCAAGAAAGTCGTGTACCCGTTCATCTGCGGGACGGTCAGTCATGCAGCCCGTTCTCCCGGCACGCACACCTGTCGTTGCGATACACGTCCAGGGCTTCCCGTTCCTCCTCGAGATAGATCCGCTGCCGTTGCATGAGGGTGTCGAAATCGACCTGGTGAGCATCGAATTCCGGGCCGTCGACACACGCAAAGCGGGTTTCGCCGCCCACCACGACCCTGCACGAGCCGCACATTCCTGTCCCGTCGACCATGATCGGGTTCAGGCTCACGTAGGTCTTCACACCATAGGGCTTTGTTACCTGGGACGTGACCTTCATCATGATCGCGGGTCCGATGATCCAGGCGCAGTCCATCGGTCCTTCCTCGAGCCGGGTCCGCAGGACGTCGCTGACAAACCCGTGTGTCCCCCTGCTCCCGTCATCGGTCGTGATGTAGAGTTCGTCGCATATCTCCCTCATCTCGTCTTCGAGTATGAGGAGATCGGCATTCCTGGCCCCGATAATTCCTATGACGTGGTTGCCTGCGGCTTTTGCAGCGCGGGCGATGATCGGCGTGCTGGCGATCCCGACACCGCCCCCGATCACTGCACATGTCCCGTTTGACAGTATCTCGCTTGGCTTTCCCAGCGGGCCGGCGACATCGAGAATGGTATTCCCGGCTTTCAGTTCGGACAGGTGAGATGTCGTCTTCCCTATTGCCATGAAGATAATCCGCACCGAATCGCCATCTACCGCCGAGATGGTGAGCGGGATTCGCTCTCCCTGCTGGTCGATCCTGACGATCAGGAACTGGCCCGCCCGTGCGTGCCGGGCGACGTGCGGTGCGCATACCCACATCTGAAAGACTTTGTCTGCGAGTTTTTCTGCTTTTTCGACCCTGTACAACCGTTTCACTCCTCTGACGGCCGGTATATTCCTGCAATTTTGTTGTATCTACTCTCTCTTTATCTTACGCACCCTGACCGCCACCCCGCGCTTCGATCCAAGCATCTCGCCGGCAGACATCATGGCGCGTCCCGTGGCCCGTACATTCGGCCCTTCCACGAGTACCTCGTCTCCGGGGCGGATAAGGGGATCCGCATCGTACACGCCGGGTGCAAGGATGTCACCTTTCGGAACAAAATCCGCGATTGTGACCCGGTAGACCCCGGGAACCAGGGTCCAGCCGTCCAGGGTCGGCCGAAGGAGACCGGTCGCCGTATCGAATGAGAAATACGGCCTCCGGTCTGCGACTGCCATGAGTCGTGGATACCTGCCACGGATACGCAGGCCTGATGTGTCGATAGTGCACCCGAACTGCCAGCTCGCAGTGCCCCGGACGGCGTCGTGGGTAACCTTTCTCTCTCCAGATAACGCCTCGTCGAGTCCTGCCAGCGACTCCGGGGAGAGGGGATGGCGGGTGCAGGTCACCTCGAGGTCGATTCCCGCCTTATCGGCAGCCATGCGGGCCGATTCAAGCGCTCCCCCCTCCAGGTGGGCGAACACCCGTTCCGGCGGGTTCTTTTCAAAGTACCTGGAGAGGACGCCTGCCGCGAACGCGAGCTCCTCCCTGTCCCAGTAGCCGGTGACCGGGACGTCATAATGGGCGGCAGGGTAGACCATCTCGAGTTCCCGCGGGACAAGGCCGAGCGGGGAGGTGACGATCAGCTCAACCGCCCGTCCCCCGATCGCTCCCTTCAGCTGGCTGTGGCTCCGGGAGAGTGAGTACGGCTTTCGTGCCGAGCAGGGGAGCAGAACGACGCATCTCCCTTCCGGTGGCGTGTACCGGGTGCAGACCCGGTCTGCGAACCGCACCACCTCTGCACGGTGGAGCACCTCCCCCGTGGTAGCCCCCAGCTGCACTGCTCGTGCGACGGGGGCATGGCGCTCCATGAATTCC
>LKUF01000191.1 GCA_001412335.1 Methanolinea sp. SDB | reverse complement strand
TATCCGGTTCATCAATCCTACCCACACCAGGTAGCGAAGAGCCGTATTCGGTTACTGACAGGAGGTTATCCAATTTATTTACCAGAAAACAAAAATATGCATCTATGGTAACCCAGAGCATCCGGCGCTACCGGGAGATAATCAGGATATTATCAAAATATGGGTTTGGTGCGTTATTCCTGGAGGATATCTCGCCGGGGCTTGCGAAGATGGACCTGCAGAAACGCCTGCATCCAGAGCTTGACGGGTATACGAAATACGAACTGATGAGATTTGCCATCGAAGAGCTCGGCCCTGCCTTCGTGAAATTCGGTCAGATCCTGAGCACCAGGAGGGAGATGATCCCCCCGGAGGTGTACGATGAGTTGATCAAGCTCCAGGACAAGGTCGCCCCCCTGCCCTACGAGACGATCGAGCCCACCATCGTCAGGTATTGCGGCCCGGTCGAAGATGCGTTCCAGTCCTTCGAGAAGGAGCCGTTTGCCGCGGCATCGGTATCGCAGGTCCACAGGGCGGTCCTGCACGACGGGACAAAAGTGGCCGTGAAAGTCCAGAGACCGGGCATACGGCAGGTGATCGAGGTGGACCTTCCGATCATGAGGAAGCTTGCCGAGAGGATCGAGAAACTCGAACCCGACCTGGCGGTATACAACCCGACGAGGCTCGTTGACGAGTTCGTGACCCAGATCTACAAGGAGCTCGACTTTGTCCACGACGGCCAGAATGCCGATACATTGAACCGGAACTTCGTGGAGAACCCGAAGGTCAAGGCTCCGAAGGTCTACTGGGAGTATTCGGGAACCGAACTCCTCACCATGGAGTTCATAGACGGTGTCCGGATCGACAATGTCGACGCGATACGCGAGATGGGCGTTGACCCATCATCGATCGCCGAGATTGGGTTCCAGGCATATCTCCAGCAGATCTTCATCGACGGTTTCTTCCACTCCGACCCGCACCCGGGTAACCTGATGGTGACCAGGGAGGGACAACTCATCTTCATCGACTTCGGCATGGTGGGGATGGTACGGCCGGAACGTCGGGATACGTTCATCGAAGTCCTCCTTGCATTCGTGAACGCAGACGTCGATATGCTCCTGGAGTGTTTCGAGACGCTGGGGATAAAGATCGACGAGGAGAAGAAGGAGCAGTTGAAAGACGAGCTCTACTACGTGCTCCAGAGTTCACAGTCCTCGGAGCTTGGTCGGATGGACTTTGGAAGCGCGATGAGTTCTGCACCCGATGTCCTGAACAGGTACCGTGTCAGGGTACCCCCATCCCTCATGCAGGTATTGAAAGTCATCTGGATGATCTTCGACGTCGCAATCCACCTCGATCCGAAGTTCAACTTCAATGCCCGGGTCAGGCCCTACATGACTGATATTATGAGGGACCGGTATGCCTCGCAGAAGTTTCTCAGGCAGATCCCGAGTGCGATGATGAACCTGACGCAGGGTGTCGTCGCTCTGCCGAAAGCCATCAACAATGTCATCACGAAGGTCAGCAAGGGCCAGTTCCGGTTCGAAATTACGTCAAGGGAGATCTCGGGGCTGTCAACGTCTATCGATGCCTCGACCGACAAGCTCGTGATGGGGCTTGTCATCGCATCGATGGTGATCGGATCTTCCCTTGTCCTCAATGCCCCCATCATATCAAGTTACCCGCCCGTATACTGGATTGCGACGTTTATCTATATCTCGGCAATAGCCCTTGCAGCCGTCCTGCTCTTCAAGATCATGAACCGGAAACCGTGAGAGTTGCTCCCCGGGAATAATCTCTCTAAAAAAGCACTTTTTCCCGGGATTATGCATGGAGCCAACGTCCCGGGCCGATGGCATTCGAGCATCTTTCCTCTGGTGTCCCGCAACGAACCCACGCAATTTTTCGAGTTGGAAACATCGGAAAACAATGGACGCCCGGTTTATTTCAGAACCCTATTCCCGGGCTACGCTGATGAGACGGTATCCGAAATATGCGAGGGCCAGCCCGATGAGGAGAGCGATGAATCCTGCCAGCTCTTCAACCCAGACAATCACCTGCGGGATATTGAACATGAGGCTGATACCCATCAGGATAAACAGGATTCCGACAAAAAGTGCTCCGAGTCCAAGGTAATCCATCTTTTATCTCCTCTTGTGAGAGAATTGGGGAATTTTCGTATATTATTCTTCTCTTTTGACCCGGTTCAGAGACTGATCCGTCTCTCTTCGGAAAATGGGACAGGATATGAAATGAACGAGCGGCCGATCCGGGCACTGCCGGTGACCCGGATATCCATCGATCTCTCACGAATGAAGTCCGATATCGACCCTATCGCCTCGCTGTTCCGTATCCTGACCGGGACCTGGATAGTGCTCTTCCCAGGCGGCATGCGGTGCGTGCCGTAATGTCCGTGTGCGATCGCCCTCTCTTTTCCCGCGGCGATGCCGATGATATCAAATTCTATCTCCTCGACGGGTATCGTGACAGGGTTGCCGTTGTCAAGGGCTATCGACACCAGCAGCTCGATCTCAGACAACGAGACCTTCCGGACCGAGATGTCCTCCACTTCGATCGCCGGCTTTCCAAATCCAACCATACCTATCCTGAAACGGTTTGTCCGGGTGCCTGAAAATATCTTCTTTCCTAAAAACCCCCGCAGGGGCCATCTCTCTGAGTCGGTGTCAAAAACCCGCGCTCAGCTCAAGACAGCAGATCCTGATTTGCCCTGCCATTGTTGGCAGCCTCTCCTTTATTGTCAGGAATGCCTAATACAGCCTTTTATGGGGGACAACAGCCCTTATCCCCCCGGTCGGGTTTTCGACATCCCCGGCATACCGGGGGATCACGTGGCAGTGGCAGTGCATAACCGACTGGCCCGCATATCTTCCGACATTAAACCCGATGTTGTATCCATCGGGTGAGGCTCTGGATTCTATAACGATCTTGCATTCTTTGACCAGCGATAATGTCGCATGCCATTCCTCGGTGGAGAGATCGAAGAGATCGCGGACATGGCGATGCGGAATCACCAGCATGTGCCCTTCTGTTACGGGGTACTTGTCCCACCGTGCATAACAGAATTCATTTTGTACAACGATATCTTCGTCTTCTGGTGAACAGAAGAGGCATTTTTCAGTCATTTCAATTACTCCCGGCACGGCCATATTTTGGCCATGCATTACTCTTTTCTATCTGGAATTAATGGATCTTTCGCCGGGTTGGGATGCACACCAGGAATAGAGGGGACGAAAAATGCCCGGCGCAACGTATACCCGGTTCCAATCGATCTAATCCTGTAGGTTCCTGATCCATACATTCATCACGGCAGGGACGAAGGAGAAGATAGGTATGGATGAAGAGATACGCACGATGGCGCGGATGATTCTCGATGCCCGCCACGTGGTGGTATTCACCGGAGCGGGGGTGAGCGTGGAGTCAGGAATTCCTGATTTCCGGAGCCCCGGAGGAATCTGGGAACGGTTCGACCCGGACGAGTTCGATTACGGTGCGTTCTGAGCCGATCCGGCGGCCTACTGGAAGAACCGACTCGAAGGCAGGCATGCCTCTGCCCTGGACATATTCCAGGCAAAGCC
>LKUF01000190.1 GCA_001412335.1 Methanolinea sp. SDB | reverse complement strand
TGTCCCGATGATTCGGGCAATACCTCGATCATCTTTTGCACCCTGCCTTGTGGTTTATTTGAATTACGTACTGCTCATTATCGTTGGCGAGGGCTTTTTGCAACCTGTCGATTTTATCGTTACCTCTCATTCGATGTGCGTCTGCCGGATTCATGTATTCACTCCCGACCAATCGATCTCCCGGTGGCTCATATCAGATGGATTGCTCCCATCCCTGGCCCATGTCGATGAGCGGCCGGATCTCGATGATCTCGAATTTAACTGCGGCATCCATCATGTTTGCCGCCGCTTCACCGGCCACCCGTGCTAACTGGCTCTTGAGCCCGTCCAGGAGCGGTCCCGACGTCGCAAGATCCGTTCGTTTCAGGTAGACACGGACGCCTTTCCAGTCGGTGATCGTCTCACCCGGTTCCATGATGAGGAAGACGGCATACGGGTTCTCCTGGAGGTTTGCAAGAGTCCGGTTCTTCCCAAGGCCTATTACGACGGTCTTTTCGTCGATCATGTGCGGAGAGCCGAAAACGGCGGAATCAACCTTTCCGTCCTTTCCAGCGGTCGAAAGCGTTCCAATCCTTGGTGATTTGTTGAAGTACTCCATCAGTTTCGAAGACATTCAATAGCCTCCTCTGGTATCTGCCTCTATTCTCAGTCCTCAAGAATGTTTTGCCGGGCAAAGAGTGGAGCAGATCCCTGGGTCCGGCAACTCCCTGTTTCGGACGGATATCTGTTTTAGATCCATCGCAGGCAGAATCAGCTGAATGATTCCGGTTCTCTCTTCAGAATTCGCCCCTCCCAATGTGAAGGTGGGTTTTTGGCTCTCGCACAATCCTCAATTACGGCCAGGAAGGGTATTCTTCTGCCCGGGAGACCGGGCGGGTACATTGAGAGCCTGATCACAGGAACTGGTCCATTTTCGTGTATCACCAGGATTTCCTGCCCCAGAAAGGATCCCGGGATTGGTCAGAATGCCGGGAAAAATAGTGATTGTTCGGGATTTTACTGCTTTCGCGAGACAGCCATGACCAGCACCGCCCCTGCAAGTGCGAAGATGGCAGTAGCCATCGAAAGCGGGGCTTTCGTGGTGGGTGCAGGCGCCTGGTTCAGTGTCGCATACAGGTCAATCGTCTCACCCTTGCCCGGGTAGGAGCTGACAGGCTCGGTAAAGGTCGTATACCCGGCCTTGCTCACCGTGAAGGTCTGGTATGGTGTTCCGGTTGTATAAACCGGGACGGA
>LKUF01000189.1 GCA_001412335.1 Methanolinea sp. SDB | reverse complement strand
AGTCCGGGTCCCCGGAGGGGAAGGGGCAAGCGAAGCGCTGCCCTCAGGAGCGTCTGATAATCACATGCGAACAAGAGCTAACTGCTCCCCGCCTCTGAAGTCCTTTGGACAGCGTTGACCGGACACACAACTCACACCGTCCGTATTAAGCTAATCTTGGGATATCGACGAATCGCTCAAAAAAAGGCTATTTGGGAAGAGATAGATGAATCTCATTCAGGCAACGGTTCCCAGCGGTCCTGGAGCGCCTTTTCTACGGCAGGGAGTGTGGTGTACTCCATCTCGTCGAGGGAGAGGCGGTGGGGCTCGAAGGGACCGTGGGCCCGGAGTATGTCTGCAATTTCGTTGCAGCGAGCCCTCACCCTGTCATACGCAGGGTCGTCGAACATGTCTGCAGGCCCGATCAGCCTGCCGTTGCATATCTGGAATCCCAGGCAGATGACCCTTGGGGGGCCGTCGAACCGGGTGCAGTTTGCGTCAGGGAGACCGACCGGCATGAAGGGCCCGTGATGGGATCCCCGCATCCACCCTGCCACGATGATCGGTATGCTGAAGGGGTCGATGATCTCTCCGACCGAGGGAAGCCCGCTCTGGCCGCGAACGATCATGACCGGGTCGTCTTTTCCGACATACTTGCCTGCCATCAGGTTCAGTCTCTGGGTGCTCGTGGATGCCGCAACCAGGCCGTCCTTCCTCCACACGCCCTTGACGACATAGCGCGAAGGTGCACCGATGTAGGCGAGGAGACTGTAGGACTCTTCCGGTGTCCTGAACCGGATCACGCGTTTTGCGATCACGTCGTGGACCTCGAAGACGAACCCGTCATGCATGTTCGGGTCGATGACAAGGCCCGGGTTCGACATCGGGTCGGCGAAGATCTTGTAGAGGTAGAAGTTCCAGGCTCCAGGCTCGGTCTTGTCTGCCATGAAACAGAGAACCGGGTCGCTCCCCCGCTCCTCGAACTCCATCTCCGCAACGCCCGGCCCCATGCCCTTCACGTTTCCTGAGAATGCGTCCGAGAGGATATCCTGTCCTGCACCGTAGAGTTTCATCTCCTTGGCTATATTGGCGCATTCCATGAAGACACTCCAGGCAAGGCCATGGATCTCCGGATCGTCCTCGCCCCTGGTATGGGTCATAATCAGTTCCAGGTCGTCGCCGCAGTGGGTCACGAACGAATCGATGAGGAGTGTTCCCTCCTTTTCCTTGAGCATCTGCGCAGCTTTTTCCAAAAGCCGGGGATGTGTGCGGGAATGCCCCGGAAAACTCCCCACATCAGCTTTAATCAAAGAGATAGTGGTCTTGGCCATAAAATCATCCAAGTAATAACATGGTTGGGACTTATTAAAATAATGGCGAAACGAGGATCCCGCCAGATTAAAAATTATTCCTCTGGTGTCTTCTCGTCTGTGTTACGGGAAAATGGCAGGTAGGAGACCTCCAGAATCCCATTCCGGAGGTGAAACTCAACGCTGTCCTCCACTGCGGGGGGGACCACCGCGCTCGTCCGGTACTGGCGGTCCTGGTCGGATGCCCAGATAAAGACCCTGTCGTCGCGGAAGAGCACGTGGATATCCTCCGGGGCCATCCCTGGAAGCTCGGTCAACAGCATGACATGGTCATCCACCTGCTGGATCTCTATGTCAGGCTCGGTCGAGTTCCCCCGTGCCTGATGGCCCGGGCCGGGAAGCCCGCCCCCGATCGGGATGATTATCTTCATATCGATAAAGACGGGCCGCGTCTCTCCCTGCTCTGACATCTCCATGATGTGCCGTAACACATCCTCAAGGTTTTTGAAATTGTCATTTGGGTTATCATTCATTGGAGTGGTGCCCCATAGTTAAACTCCCATCAGGCTTTCAACTCGTCCTCGAGCCTGCTGGTGAGCCTTTTTATCTCGTTGAAGTCCTTGGTCCTGCCAAAGGTCGCGGCCTGGAGATCTGTAGTATCTATCTTCTTCTCCCTCTGGAGCCCGGCCCGCCTGATCGCGGCTGCGGCATTCTCAAGGATCGTCCTCTGGTCCTGGTTGTACAGCATCTCCCAGGCCTGCCTCTCGGAGGCCTCGAGCGTATCCTGGTCCAGTGAGCCTTTCACCTTTTTCTTCGCCTCATCAAAATGCTTTCTGGTTATGCGCACGTTGACCGCTGCGTCGGTGATCTCCTGTTCCGGTTTGTCGCCCATGACCTGGATGAACTCCCTCATGGCGGCGAGTTTCGCCTCCCGGACCAGGGCCTCGATATCGGCACCGACGAAGTGCTCGGTCTCTGTAACCAGGTCGTCGATACTGACGTCTGCGGCAAGGATGTTCTCGCCGTCCTCCAGGTACACTTCAAATATCTTTCTCCTCCCCTCGGCATCTGGCGGAGGAACGTAGATGTGGCGCTCCATGCGGCCCGGCCTCATCAGGGCAGGGTCGAGCATGTCGGGCCGGTTTGTTGCGCCTATCACGGTGACGTCCTTTAACTCCTCGAGGCCGTCAAGCTCGGTCAGGATCTGGCTGACCACGCTCTCTGTCACGTGCGAAGAACCCATGTAGGTCCCCCGCTTCGGGACAAGGGCGTCCACTTCGTCGAAGAATATGATTGACGGCGATGCCTGCCTGGCCTTTCGGAATATCTCGCGGACGCCTTTTTCGGACTCACCGACCCATTTCGAGAGGAGTTCAGGACCCTTCACCGAGATGAAATTGACCTTGCTCTCGTTTGCCACCGCCTTTGCAAGGAGCGTCTTTCCGGTTCCCGGCGGACCGAAGAGCAGTATGCCCTTGGGGGGCGAGGTCTTCAACTTCTCGAATACGTCAGGGTATTTCAGCGGCCACTCCACGGCCTCCTGGAGTTCGGACTTCACCTCGTCCAGGCCGCCCACATCCTTCCATCTCACGCTCGGGATCTCCACCAGCACCTCGCGCATCGCGCTCGGCTCGACGTGTTTCTTGGCCTGGTCGAAATCGTCGGAGGTGACCCGGAGGTCCTCCAGGAGCTCGCCCGGGATCTCCTCTTCGATATCGATCTTTGGAATTATCTTTCGGAGGGCGTGCATTGCGGCCTCCTTTACCAGCAGTGCGATGTCGGCGCCGACAAACCCGTGGGTGGTATCCGC
>LKUF01000188.1 GCA_001412335.1 Methanolinea sp. SDB | reverse complement strand
TCTCGTTCCAGGAAAAGAGTGGCGATCTCCTGGAGCCGGTCAGGGACAGGATACGAAAAAACGGCCGGATACGAAGGTTCGGGCCGGACTACCTTGCATACGCGATAATAGATGTTATCGTGGATAATTATTTCCTGGTCATGGAACATCTCGAGGAGAATGTCGAGACCCTCGAAGAAGAACTTGTGCAGAATTCCGGTCCTGGATCGCTTGAGAGGATCAATCACCTCAAGAAGGACATGATATATCTCCGAAAATCCGTCTGGCCCCTCCGTGAAGTCATTTCAGGGCTCGAGCGTATCGAACCTCCGCTGGTGGAACAATCGACCTCGATCTACCTCAAAGATGTGTATGACCATGTCATACAGGTCATCGACACACTTGAAATATTGAGGGATATGGCATCCGAAATGATTGATATCTATCTCTCCGGCTTGAGCTACCGGGGAAACGAGATAATGAAAGTCCTTACCCTCATCGCGACAATTTTTATACCCTTAACGTTCGTGGTCGGCGTGTACGGAATGAACTTTCATAATATGCCTGAACTACGCTGGGAATATGGATACCTGTCGGTCTGGGCGGTAATGATTGCCATCGTCGTATTAATGGTGACCTATTTCAAGAAAAGAAACTGGATATAGCCATCTTTCCCTTTCCCTGGTGTCTCTGCCGGACATCGAATTGAAAAATACCTTGTATGTGGAGGTTCCATTACCACAATATCCCATGGATACCAAGATCCTCCTTATCCTTTCGCTGGCCCCGGCGATCTTCTGGCTCTGGTATTTCTATACGAGGGACAGGTACGAACCCGAGCCCCTCCCCTGGATCGTCACCGTCTATCTCATGGGGATTCTCATCACAATTCCGGCAGCCCTGATAGAGGGGATCATCGGGCTTATCGTGACCGACTTCCTCATAGCCGTTGCCGTCGCCCCAATCGTCGAGGAGTATGCAAAATTCTTTGTCGTGAAAAACACGGTCTTTCGGACGAGAGAGTTCAACGAACCAATCGACGGGATTATCTACGCTGCCGCTGTCGGGCTCGGTTTTGCAACGCTCGAAAATGTCATCTATGTATTCTCATCCCTTGAGACATCGTTTCTCTTTGCTGTCCAGACGAGCGTTGTACGGGCATTGATCTCTGTGCCGGGCCATGTGCTCTTCTCGGCCATGTGGGGCTTTGCACTCGGCCAGGCCCGGTTTACGCCCGGTGCTGCTCGGGATGGCGTAATAAAACGCGGTCTTTTCATGGCCATGCTTTCGCATGCCCTCTTCAATTTCCTTCTCTTCTGGAACCTGGGTTTTGCCGTTCTTGTTCTGGTGGTTATACCATCGTTCTGGTGGCTTATCGCAAAAAATATTGGAACCAGCCTCGATCAATCCCCGTTCAATCGGAAAAGGGATTGAGCAAGACCAGGATTATTAATCCCGTCCTGCCAGCAGCTTCCATGGGTATCGTACGCGGGACATGAGAACTGCCGAGAGGAGAATGAGCACGGGAATGGTCGCAAGTGCCGAGATCAATGAATACAAATCGGCAATCATCCCGGAGAACGCAACACCGACACCACCGGCACCAATGGCAACACCGATCATCATACCAGATGCGATACCAACCGATTGGGGAACCATTTCATGCGACATTGCAACGGTTACGGAAAAACTGGACCAGAGGAAGAATCCGAATGCCAGGAGGAAGAGTACCGAGATGACTCCCTCCATCAGGAGGAAAGCGGCAAGTGCCGGTATGGAGAGGACAAGTCCCATAAGGACAAACTCTTTTCTTCCGTACCGGTCAGAGAGTTCCCCTCCAACAAGCTGCCCTGCGACCCCTGCAAGAAGCGTCAGTGTTACCAGAAGATTTGCCGTGAAAATATCAAGTCCTCTCTCCATAAGGAAAGGCGGGAAGAACGCAATGGCTGAAAAGACCGCCCATGCTCTGAATGTGGATGCGAGAAACAGGGTCCTGATAGGTTTGATGACAGAAAGAAAGCCTTCTCCGTGAGACCCGGTACGTGGAACACTCTTCTTTTTGTTGGTTGGCGGGATGATTCGCCGTAAGACCACGGCCATGATGACAGCCGGGATGACGAGCAGGAGCAGCCCTTTTAACCCGAGAAGGAATACGACCCCGCCCGCCATGAG
>LKUF01000187.1 GCA_001412335.1 Methanolinea sp. SDB | reverse complement strand
AGATGAGAGATCCACCGGGGTCTGTAAAAAGCGGTGGTGCTCCCTGCAGTCACCCCCGGGATTTATCAGGGGCCACTGCCAAATACCCATTCATATGGTCTCTCTCGCCGATATTCGGGATGCCGCGGCCGCCATAAAGGACCACGTGATACGGACGCCGCTGGTCTACTCGCCAACCTTCTCGGAGATCACGGGCGCAGAGGTCTACCTGAAGCTCGAGGCCCTGCAGAAGGCAGGGTCGTTCAAGGTCAGGGGAGCAACGAACCGCATCATCTCCTGCCGGCAGGAGATCAAAGAGATGGGGGTTATCGCAGCCTCGGCAGGCAACCATGCCCAGGGTGTGGCAGTCGCCGGGAGAATGGCCGGCGTCCCGGTCACCATCGTGATGCCTGAATGGGTCTCCCTCTCCAAGCAGGAGGCGACGGTGGGGTACGGTGCCCGTGTCATCCTGAAAGGAGAGACGCTGGAAGAGAGCATCGGGCATGCCCGCAACCTTTCCGAGAGAGAAGGATACACCTTCATCCACCCGTACGACGATCCGGCGGTCATCGCCGGCCAGGGGACAGTCGGGCTCGAGATCATGGAAGACCTGCCTGGTGCGGACCACATCATCGTTCCGGTGGGTGGCGGCGGGCTGATCGCCGGTATTGCCACGGCGGCAAAGGGGATCCGGCCTTCGATGCAGGTCACCGGGGTGCAGGCCGCCGCATGTCCCTCGGCTGTTGCAGCGCTGACGCAAGGGAAGCCGGTAACGGTCGCATCGGGCCCAACCATCGCCGACGGCATCCGGGTGAAGCGGACAGGTGGGATCGCCTTTCCGGTGATACGGGACCTCGTCGACCGGGTGGTGCTCGTGGACGAGGTGGAGACGCGGAAGGCGGTGGTGCTCCTCCTGGAACGAAAGAAGATCCTTTCAGAGGGAGCCGGGGCCGTCTCGCTTGCCGCCCTGCTGGAAGGCCGGATCCCGGTCAGGAGAGGTGAGAAAGTGGTTGCGGTAATCTCGGGGGGAAACGTGGATCCATTCCTGCTGGAACGCTTACTCCGGGCTGGCCTCTTCGACTCGGGCCGTATCATGCACTGCTCGGTGATCCTGGAGGACGAATCACTGACGCTATCGGGCCTGGTTGGGCTGCTGGGAGAAGAGGGTGCCACCATTACACGGCTTGACCCGGTCAGGGCCGAGCCGGGCCTGCCTCTGCACCAGGTCAGGGTCGCACTCGAGCTCGAGATCCGGGGGCCGGATCACCGGGAACGGATCCTCGCATCGCTCAGGGAGAAAGGGTTTCGGACGGTCCTTCCTGGTTCCTGGGCAGGTCAATCCTGAGCGATCCCACGTGGAGGGATGAGACGGCATCCCAGTCAAACGGCGGCGACCGGAAGGTGATCGTGCCCCCGATGATGTCCAGGTTCTCGACTAACCCGAGCGTGATCACCATCATCTCGGGATCGCAGAGCGCAATGACGAGGTCGCGCCAGTCCTCGTCGCGGAACGTCTCCGGCATCCTGCCATGCACCCCTATTCCGGCAAGGGACAGTGTACAGGTGGACAGATCCGAGAAATATCTCTCGAACTTCCTGGTCCGATAGATCCGCCTCCACCCCCTTCTCCGTTCCACCACCTGCGCGGAGACCGGGACCGTTTTTGTCTCCATCCGGGGATGACGGCGGAAGTTGACCGCGATCCCCTCCAGCTCGTGGCCCGACTGGATCGCCACCAGCAGGTCGGGCTGCAGGAGATCGATCATACGGATGTGGAACTCCTGCGCCCCCGGCTCGATCACCCAGCCGGGCGAGTCGATGATCAGGTA
>LKUF01000186.1 GCA_001412335.1 Methanolinea sp. SDB | reverse complement strand
TTGCATGTTGATCTGGGGTTTCACCCCCCTCCCTTTTGGCAACACCTGGCGATAGGGTTGATCTCCGCTCCCCCGATGCAGTTTCTATCGTCGTTTTGGGGTTCGCCACAGAGAGGACGCGGTCCGAGCACCCGAAGAGGAGGAGGGGGCAAGGGGGTTCGCTGCCCCTGGGAGTGTCCGCAGCTCTCTGTGATTCAATTTGAGAAAAGAACAAAATGACAGGAGGGGGTTTCCACCCCCTCCTTGAACCTCCCCCGCGATGCGATGTCATGTGGGCAGGGTTGATCTCCGCTCCCCCTGATACAGTCTCTATCGTCGTTTTGGGGTTCGCCTCATCGGAAGGGGTGAACAGGAGTGAACCCCCCAGGAGCGTCTCAGGTTACGTGCCGACAGGGGGTTGCACCCCCTGAACCCCGCAGACGATATCCACGGGTCAGGGTTGAACGGGATTTACGAAGATCAACACACCCCCTGATCCAGTCTCTATCACATTTTTGAGGTCCGACACAACTATAGGGGCAAGCGAAACGAAGCCCCAGGGAGCGTCTGAGTTATATCAGATGAAAAGGGGGCTTTCCCCCCTGAATGGAATCCTGTGAAACGGAGAGGGGCAAGTGTAGGTAACCCCCCTGAAACATCCGACCCTTTCAAAAAATGTTCTTTTCGCAAGCATCCGCACAAGTGAGTGATATTCACCTTAGACCCTCGAGCAGGGATTTTGCTTCCAGTACGTGGTACTGCCCGGGGGAAGCCGGTGTCCCGACGTACGAGAAAATGATCTCTGATCCGAAAAACGCCGTGATAATTCGTGCGAACCGGAACTCCTCGCCCATGACACTCGTGATGACCGGTTTTGGGGAGTGCTCGGTGAAAGAGAGGAGAGAGATCAGATCCCTGGTATCCCGCGGTTTGGGGACAATTTTCGGGATATGTCCATAGGTGCGGAGTGCGTTTCCGATGGCCTCCAGCTCTCTTGGTCCGGGCATCTGGCTGGTATGAAACGATGCTACGACGGTCTTTCCCATCTCCCGCACCCGGGGGGCATACGGGGCGAACGGCTGCTCGATGTCGACCATCGCTGCGACAGGGAGGAGCGGCTCCATCGTCTCCCACCACTCGTCCGCATCACCCCCGAACTGGCCTCCTTCATCCGCGCTTCGCAGCGTGAGCAGGACCGGGA
>LKUF01000185.1 GCA_001412335.1 Methanolinea sp. SDB | reverse complement strand
CGGTGCCTTGTCTTTCGGGAAGGGAGATCAGTCCGGTTGATGTCCCGGAACGAAAAGACGCTCAACAACACCTACCCGGAACTCGAGGATGCGTTTTGCGAGGCTGTTGAAGCCAATTTCATCGCAGATGGCGAGATCGTGGCCTTTGAAGGGGAAGTCACCAGTTTCTCCCGGTTGCAGGATCGCATGCAGATCCGGGACCGCAGAAAGGCCAGGAGGAGCGATGTTCCCGTGTATCTCTACCTCTTTGACCTGATGTACCTTGACGGCTTTGATCTCTGCTCCCTCGAGCTTCTCACACGGAAGGATATCCTGAAAAATCTGATCTCCTTTGAAGATCCCCTGCGTTACACGGAGCACCGGAGTGAAAACGGGGTGGAATACTACCGCGGGGCCTGCAGGAAGGGCTGGGAGGGAATAATCGCCAAGCGGGCAATGGGACGCTACCTGCACAGGCGATCGACAGACTGGCTCAAATTCAAGTGTGTCAACAGACAGGAGTTTGTCATCGGCGGCTTTACAGAGCCGGGCGGGAGCCGGATCGGGTTCGGCGCCCTCCTCATCGGGTATTACGAAGGCGACAGCCTTATCTATGCCGGCAAGGTGGGAACAGGATTTGACGACAAGACATTGAGGGATCTTGGAGAAAGCCTCGAATCACGGGAGAAAAAGACCTCTCCCTTCGCCGATAAGAAGCGCCCGGAGAAGGGGGAGCATTTCGTCACCCCTGAACTGGTATGCGAGGTCGCCTTCACCGAGTGGACAGAGGACAAAAAGCTTCGTCACCCCCGGTACCTCGGGCTCCGCGATGACAAGCCGGCCGAAGATGTCGTGCGGGAGAGGCCACGGGCATGACTGTCATACGTGCCGATGGCCACGAGATCGAGGTCTCGAATACCGACAAGATCCTCTTTGACGATGCGGGGATCACCAAGGGGGACCTGATCGATTACTACGGGCGGATCGCCGAAACCATCCTCCCGCACCTTGCCGGCCGGCCGGTCTCGATGGAGCGGTTCCCTGACGGGATCCGGGAGGAGGGATTCTACCAGAAAGAGGTGCCGGATTATTTTCCTGAATGGATTCACCGGGCAGAGATCGATCTCGTTGGAGGGGGTTTCCAGGACCAGGTCGTCTGCGACTCGGCTGCAGCACTGGTCTTCCTCGCCGATCAGGGATGCATCACCCCTCACATCTGGCTCTCGCGGGAAGGGAACCTGAATTGTCCGGATAAGCTCATAATAGATCTCGATCCTCCTGGCACCGGTTTTGAACCCGTGAGGGAGGCGGCGTTTCTTGTCTGTGACTTCCTTTGCGAAATAGATCTCTTCCCCTACGTCATGACAACCGGCTCCCGCGGGCTCCATATTATTCTCCCGATCGAGCCGGTCCTTTCGTTTGATCGGGTGCGGGAGATTGCGATAAATATGGCCGGAATACTCGAAAGGCGCCACCCCGACAGACTGACCGCAGAGATACGCAAAGAGAAGAGGAAGGGGCGACTCTTTCTTGACGTGCTGCGGAGCGCCTATGGCCAGACCTCGGTACCTCCGTATGCCGTCCGGGCCAGGCCGGGGGCGCCGGTCGCGACACCTGTCGAATGGGACGAGTTATCGGACAAAACGCTTGTATCAACAAGTTATACTGTCGGGAATATCTTCCGGAGGCTCGGGCAGAAAGAGGATCCCTGGAAGGATATGTACTCCTGCAGCCAGTCACTCGATGGTATAACGGAAAAGCTTGATGAATTCGGGGGCGGTTGAAGACCACACTCGTATGAAAGGATTTTTTCCAGTGGCGCCAATTAGTGCCCTGTTGTTCGTGCCGGCAGGTTCGTATTCATCGGATGTGTGAGCCAGGTTATTCCCTGCCTGCAGGGCATGCAAGTTCGCAGGTCCTGCAATGATCGATCACTTCCCCTTTCCTCTCTGTACCTTCGACCCGGACCGGTGCATTCCTGTCTCTCTCCATGCGGGCCATACAGCGATCACGGGAGTATACCCCTGATTCGAGTGCGTTTTGCGGGCATGCATATTCACATAGATGGTCACAGCCATCACAGAAATCTTCAAAGACAGGGCAGGGGATCGGGTCTGTTTCAATATCGACCCATAGGGCCCTGAACCTGACCCTTGGACCGAAACGCGGGGTTATTACCAGGTTGTTTCTCCCGATACGGCCGAGCCCTGCGAGCACTGCTGCATCCTTGAGGTACGTGCCCCCGTCAAAGATCTGGTAGGGAATAACTGATGAATCGATATTGTGTGTAGATTTTAGCCATCCTCCAATCTCCCGGCCTATCTTTTGCAGGATCCTGTCCCCGGGAGTGGCCCTGCCCTCCTTCCACCAGTCCATCTCCGGCTTTTCCGGGTCGTGGTACAAACCAAGCACGATCACCGTCCCGGCCGTCTTTGAAAAACCGGCCGGTCCCGCTGCCTGTGCGGATGGACACTCTTCGAGCAGCCCCGCCGGAACCGATCCTGCCATGTCGGCGCCGAACTCGATCGCCTTGCTCAGTATCTCATCGATTATCTGCTTATCGCCTGGCATGACAGGTACATGAAAGGGGGATACGTATTAACGATCTGCATTCCCGGACCGAACGATTCCGCGGCCATCCGAGTGCAATCGACCGGACCCTGGTATCCGGAGACCGATCCGGGATCAATTCATCTCTCCGGGGCG
>LKUF01000184.1 GCA_001412335.1 Methanolinea sp. SDB | reverse complement strand
CCATCCTAGGAGACTGGGGGTCTTCTGACCTGCGTTCAAATCGCGGTGGCCCCATTTTTGATTTTTCCGATGTGTTGCCATGAAACTGGACGAACGCTGTTTCGACTGTCTCCTCTCGAGGGTCGTCCTGGAATGCGATCTCTGTGGTGCCGATCCACGGTTTGCCCGGGAAGCCCGGGGATCCTGCGAGGAGCTTCTCGATGTATTGAAGGACAAGCCGCTCTCGCACCCTGAGATCGCAAGCGCCATTCACCGCCGCGCCTATTCCCTTCTCGGGTGCGATGACCCGTTTCGTGACCTCAAGGAGGAGGGAAACCGCCAGGCAATGGAGGTCTGCAGGAGCGTAAGAGACCGGCTCTCCGGTTTCCGCGACTATGTCCTCGCCGCGGTTATCGGAAACACGTTTGATTACGGTGTCCGGTCGCACACGGTGACCGACAACTTCCGGCAGTACTTCGATCGTGAATTCAAAAAAGGGCTCGCCATCGATGACACGGACCGGATCCTTGAACTGACGGGGAGGATCGTCTACTTCACGGACAACTGCGGGGAGATCGTCTTTGACCGCCTTCTCCTGGAGTACCTGCACGCGCACGGTTCCGCCATCACCCTTGCGGTGAGGGACGCCCCAATCCTCAATGACGCGACGATGAAGGAAGCCCGCGAACTGCACCTGGACCGGTTCGTCGATGGTATCACCACCACCGGGTGCGGGGCGGAACTCGGGGTGCGGCTCGACTGTATGCCCCCTGTCCTGGAATCGGCATTCTCGGATTGCACGCTTGTCATTGCCAAGGGGATGGCCAACTACGAATCGCTCTCTCTCCTCTCCGGGCTCCCCCCCGTCGCCTACCTGATGGCCGCGAAATGCGACCCCATCGCCGAGGAGATAGGTGTTCCCCGGGGCTCGAAGATCGCAATGCTTCGGGAATAACACAGGACATCTGTCTGGAATCCACCCGGGATCCTGTCTTTGAACGTGCCTCACGTGAAAAATCATTGGATACTGGCCGGCGCTTCAGACAGAGGCCGTGCGTTTCCCCGCATCTTACGAATCCGTCCTCTGTCCTTCCCGGATCCGCCGCCCGGGGAAACAGTCTTTGGGCAGAGTAGACGATAATTTCCCTGTGGAAATCGCCTTTTTCCCGTGATACCCCTGTGTCGGGGTGGTGATTCGAAGCCCCCTGGTTCACATGAGCGATGGGGGGATCGTGCCATGGAATCGCCAGGGCTCCAGCCGCATACTGTCAGTGCAGGGCCGGCCGGCCGGCTCAACAGTTTCTCTCCGACAATTGCGAGAAAAAAAGGCTCTGCATGCCAGCCTGGCATTCCACCTGATGCGATCCACGGAGGCAAGGGATCATTTTCGCATCCAGAAGGGTATCCTGGACGGCCGGAGTGTCGCGCCCGGTTCCGGGAACCTTCCCGCCAATCCAGGGGTGGAGGCGTGGCATATCGCATTGAGGAACCTGGTTTCGCAGACAGCAGGTGTCGGATTACCGGGCATGAAGGCCAAAAAAGGAGATGGTCTTTTTCACCCATCCCAAAAATCAGGGTCTCCTCTCAGACCAGCGGCAGCGAGCTGATGATTGCCATGAGGAATGCAAGGAGGATCAGGGAGAGGATGATGCCGCCGAGGACAACGGCCACGATGACTGC
>LKUF01000183.1 GCA_001412335.1 Methanolinea sp. SDB | reverse complement strand
ATAGATGACCAGTATGCCCAGTTCGGCGAGGAGAGGCTCGTGGAACTTGTCAGCCAAAACATCAATCTCCCGCCCGCCGATATAATAGAAAAGATAAACAGTGCCGTATCCGTCCACTCGGGAGGGGCAGCCCAGTTCGATGATATGACACTCATGGTCCTGAAGGTTGGAACGATATGACCAAACGGCATGTATTCGTCCTGGAAGCGAGAAAGGAGAACCTCCCCTCCATTGCCGAGTTCATCGGGGAGCACCTCGCCGGGCAGGGGTTCTCCGAAAAGGAGATCTTCGAGGTGGGTCTTGCCGTGGACGAGGCCTGCAGCAACATCATCCTGCACGGATACGCGGAAGGGGAGGGTCAGATTGAGGTTGAACTTGCCGTATCCCCTGAGAGGGTCACCGTGTCACTCAAGGATTCGGGCGTGCCTTTTAACCCGCTGACGGTTGAGCCCCCCGACCTCTGCGACGACGTGGATCAGCGAAAGGTCGGGGGTCTCGGGGTATTTATCATCAAAAAGACGATGGATTCGGTTGGATACGAGTACAGGGACGGGAAAAACGTCCTCTCCATCACGAAGAACCGGTCGGACCGGCCTGGCGATTGATCATGCATGATCCGGATCGATCCCTATATGTCTGCCCGCGGCAAAAACGCCTGATCAGTGGCTGCACAGATAAGAGCGCTTGAAGAGTGGGAAGATATCCTCGGTTTTGTCGTAGCCCGTCCCTGCAGGGTGATTTATGTCATGGGTGCGACCGACCGGGGCAAGAGCACGTTCTGCAGGTACCTCGCCCGGGAACTGGTAAACGAGGGGACTGTCGGATACCTGGACTGCGATACGGGACAGTCGTCGATCGGCCCTCCCACCACGGTGGGTCTTGCCCTGTACCGCGATTCACCGGAAGATCCCGATGCGGTCTTTCTCCGGTTTGTTGGATCGACGTCACCGGTCGGTCATACGCTCCAGCACATCGTTGCGACCTCCCGCCTGAAGGAGAAGGCTGCCGCCGAGGGGGCGGATTACCTGATCATCGACTCGCCCGGCTGGGTGATCGAGCCGGGGGCGCAGGAGTTCCACATCCGTATGATCGATCTCCTGCAGCCCGACCTGCTGGTGGCGATCCAGTCGGGCCACGAGCTGGAGGGGATCGCGGTCAACTTCCGCCGTCATCCCCGGATGGAGACAAAAACGGTCCCGGTCTCCGCGCAGGTGGTGGAACGGAGAAGGGGGTGGAGGCGGATCTA
>LKUF01000182.1 GCA_001412335.1 Methanolinea sp. SDB | reverse complement strand
TCCTCCACGAGCTGCATCACGGCCGTCCAGGTGAAGAGTTTCGAGGTCGATCCGATGCGGAAGAGGGTTGTATCCGCCACAACGGGCGTCCGGTTCGCGAGATCGTCATATCCGTATCCTTTGGCGACGACAAGCCTGCCGTCCTTCACGACCACGACCGTCGCCCCGGGAACGTTGTATTGGGCAAGGGCTGCCGGCATGACCTCATCGAGGAATGCCTCCACCTCGACGGGGTCCGAGGGGCCGTCTGCAGGCGGCACGGGACTCCCGGAGACCTGCGTCGTATCCTGGATTCCGATTGTCACGGTATCGTCCTGCAGGGGGGCCGCGGCAGCAGCGAAGACGAGGAGGCCGATACAGATGAGCACGCCAGGGAATTTCATACAGGAATATGCGGATATGGAATTATTAGAGCTTCTCAAATGCGTGTTTGGTTTTTTCCCGGTTCGTGCCGCTGCCATGCCTGGACGTTTAGATGCCGACCGGTTTTTCGGCCACCGGTATTCCACGTGGTGGCTAGTGCCCCGGGACGCCAGGTGCTATATTCTTCTGCGTATCAGTGGGATACGCCCTGGTCATGACGAAGAGATCAGAAATCGATTCGGGCAGAGACTTCTGGGGCGATCTTCCCCCTGCGGAGGGAAACACCGGGCCGGAAAACCTCGCGTGAATCTTACAGCTTCCATGCTCAATCCAGCCCGGGGCGTCACCTCGTCACGTCTCCCCGCCAGGATCCGCCTGGTCCAGGGTACAGGTCTTATGCACCCTGCCGGCGACGCGTTGCAGGGGGATGACGAATGCAATCCCCCTCCCCGGTTCATCAAGGCTGACACCAGCGCTGATCGCTTCGAGTATGGTGTCAGACACTTCAGGGTCGACTATCGTGAAGACGATCTCCTTTTCGGGCTCTATTGGAATTCCAAGAAGAGTCTGTTGCTCGTGGATCCCTGTTCCGCGTCCATACAGGACCGTACCCCCCTCAGCACCGGCTTCCCGGGATACCCTGATCACTTCGTCAGCCCAGCCCTTGCTTACAATGGTTACAATCAGTTCTTTACACCCTTCACATATCATTGTTTTTCACCCTCTTTATTCGGAATACGACACCCAGGAGCAGTATCGCGATGATCGGCGCCAGTGCGATGAATGCAATCAGTCCAAAGCCGTCGGTGACCGGATCTTTGCCCTCGATGACCGATGAGGAGCCCACTGAAAGGGCCATCAGGAAAGTCACTGCCATTGGTCCGGTCGCAACACCCCCTGAATCGAAGGCAATGGCAATAAAATCCCTGTCCGCAAAGGCGAGCAGGGAGATGGCAGTTGCATACCCGATGATCATCACAGGGAGAAACGGGATATCAAATACGAGGCGGGCCATTCCAAAGGAGACGAATGCTGCAACTCCAGCGGAGAGGACTGCAATAAGAACGGATTCCCGGAGGAACCCTGACGAGGACTCTTCAACCTGGCGGCAGAGGATCCGCACCGCCGGCTCGGCGTACGTCGCGAGGAACCCGACGAGGAAGCCGAACGGGATGATGATCCAGCGGGGCTCCAGTCCTGCGAGAAACGCCCCGATCTCCTGCCCGGCCGGGAGGAAGGCGACGTGCACGCCCTGGAGAAAGAGCACCATTCCCACGAATGTGAAGACCAGGCCCTTCAGGAGATTTGCGACATAGCTTGCGGGCAGTTTCAGGTACAGGAACTGGAACACGAGGAAGAAGATGACCAGCGGGACGAGAGCGAGCATAACGTCGATTACGAGAGTATCTAACCCCTGGAGCACGCCGGTCCAGATCATGCAAGGATAACCCCCATCATCATCACCCCTATGATCGGGCCGATGGACGCAAGCCCGATCAATCCGAACCCGTCCGCAAGCTGGGACCGTCCTCCAAGGACCGAACTGACCCCGATACCGAGCGCCAGGATGAACGGGACGGTGAGCGGCCCGGTCGTCACGCCTCCGGCATCAAACGATATCGCGAGATACTGGGGTGGCGTTATCGTAGAGAGGATGAGGACGGCGCCGTACCCTGCCGCAAGGAGGTAGGCGATGGATATGCCGGTGATTATCCGTATCATTGCCATTGCGACAAAAAACCCGACCCCGGTCCCTATGACGCCGAGCAGGAGACTGCGCCCGATCTCGCCGCTGGAAGCGATCTCGATCATGTTTGACAGCACCTGGACGTCGGGTTCGGCGACGGTTGCGAAAAACCCAAAGATGAACGCAATACAGATGATCAGGACCAGTGAACGGCTCTTTGGGATCTCGGACCCGATTGCCTCGCCCATGGGCAGAAGGCCCACGTGTACGCCGGTCAGGAAGAAGACGAATCCAAGTGCGACCATGAGTGTCCCGATCAAAAACTCGGCAAGGCTGTCAGGGGTGACGGAGATCACGGCGATCTTGATGACGAGTATCACCATCACTATCGGAGAGATTGCCTTGATGACTTCGACCGTGGTATCCCTGAGGGCTCTCTTCATGCAGACCCCGAATTTGACACGCTATCCGTGGTATATCACAGTCTTGGAAACCCGCTCATTTAGTTATTTCTTTCCGGGCTGGTATCAGGTGGCTTGCCCGGGGAATGTCAGGGTATGTATCCTGCCCGGGAGCCGGGCTCACCGATACCTAATCGTATAATTGGCGAGGATTCCTGCTGTATCATCCCCGGGCAAGCACGGGGAGAAGTGTTCGTCTCTCTGATTCGCAGCATGA
>LKUF01000181.1 GCA_001412335.1 Methanolinea sp. SDB | reverse complement strand
GCGATATGTTCCCTGGTGGCACTCTCGATATCGGGCATATCTTTCAGGTTGGCGATGTCCCTGATGGCTTCCAGTACGTGGACAGTCTCTTCGAGGAAGCTCAGAACATCAGCGGGATAAACGTCGATTCCATATTCATCAAGGAGATATTCCGATATCTGGCGGTGATTAAGCCCGTTCTCACGGAGTTCGACCAGTTCCCGCGTGAAAATGCGCTCGGGGCATCCGCACATCGGCGCATCGCGGCAGTTGCATCGGAGAAAACTGTCAAAAAAGGAAAGGATCTGTTCTTTTAAGGTGTGGTCAAGCCTGTCAAAGTCGAGGTGGGAGTAGATTGCATCGAGCATCGTGCCTGAGAACGCCTGGTCCGGAACACGGTACCCGACAGCACGCTCGATCTTCCTGGCATATCTGAACCGTGCCCGTTCGGCGATCACGAAGTCTCTCCGGCCACCTCATCGAAGTTCTTGAGCGAGGACATGGCCTCGCTCATGCCTTCGATCTCGATCAGCCACTCGTCAAAGAGACTCGGCGACTCGATATTGTCTTTCACGTATTTTCCACAGCAGGTCGCGCCGTTGATGACGCTCGCCCCGATGTCGGCGACAATTTCGAGGGCTTTCTCCATGTCCTCTTCGACTGCTGCTCTCCCCTCCTTTACAAGCGCTTTTATATCGGTCTTGTACTCCCCCTCAAGATATGTCCTGCATGAGGCGAAGAGCGCAAGCAGTGAGAGCTGGAGCGACTCGACATACTCCTCGATCTCAGGGTGGGGGACGTCGCACATCACGATAGCCTCCACATCGTTCAGTTTTTCAAGCGCTTCATCTTTCGTGAACCGATCGTTTTTGAAGAGCTTGATGATCTTCAATACCGAGAGCGTGATATCCATGGCGAAATTGTAGAGTGTGCGGAAGCCTTCAGGCATCTCCTCCGATTCAGGGTCGATCTCGAAATCCGACTCTTTCAGGGTATTGATCCAGTTGTCCCACCTCTCCTGGTTATAGAAGATATAAAAGAGTTTCATGGGCTCTTCTTCTTTTACAGACTTTCCCTTCTTTTTTGCCATTACCAGAAAGTGCTCTCTGAAATCTTAAAGATTTTTGGATATCACCCGGATTTAACCGATATTTATCGGATAATTTTATATAGAGACCGTACCCCGGGCTTGTAATTCGCATGCCGCGAATGAGGCGGAAACGATCAATTGCTTAATACTATGCCGTTCTATCCATTACCCGGGAGTAAGACACGAGCTATGGAGTTAGTGTTGATACGGTACGGCGAGTTGTTCCTGAAGAGTGAGCCGGTCAAGAGGCATTTTATCGGGCTCCTCCTGAGAAACCTGAAAAAGGCACTTGACTCAAAGGGCCTGGAACACAGGTTCGAGGTTCAGAGGGGCCGGATCCTGGTTGCAGGCGATGATCCGGGAGCCATTGCGTCGACCGCGAGCCGTGTCTTCGGCGTGGTCGATGTATCCGTCTCCCTGCGGACCGATCCAAATCCAGAGCGGTTATGTAAATCTGCCCTTTCCCGTGCCCAGGAATCGTTGAAGCCTGGAATGTCTTTTGCAGTCAGGGCGAAACGGCAGGGCGTACATGGAATCACCAGCCAGGAGCTTGCGGCCCGTATCGGAGCTGCAGTGATGGATGCGGTGCCCGGGGTAAAAGTAGACCTTTCCCGTCCTGATTACGAAGTATTTGTCGAGATGAGGGATTTCGGTGGATTCGTGTACGATACCAGGGTCGCCGGGCCCGGGGGTCTTCCATGGGGAACCCAGGGAAGGCTACTCTCGCTGCTCTCGGCCGGGATAGACTCTCCTGTCGCCTCGTGGCTCATGATGAAGAGGGGATGCGAAGTCACGCACCTTCACCTTGATGCCGGTTCATTTTCCGGTCCTGACGTGGAGGAGACGGTATTTCGCCATCACTGCACTCTCTCCACCTGGATATCCGGCTTTCCGCTCGACCTGCTCGTGCTTGATGCAGAATATTTCTACGAGGCCCTCACCTCACGGGTAAAACCCCGCTGGCGCTGCGTGCTCTGCAAGAGGTTCATGGTGGGCGCGGGGAGTGCAATTGTAAAGGAGGAGGATATGCAGGCACTGCTTACAGGTGACAACCTGGGGCAGGTCGCATCCCAGACACTCACGAACCTTGTCACCATATCAGAGGCGGCTTCTGTGGCGGTGTTGCGTCCCCTCATTGCGTTTGACAAGGAGGGGATCGTTGACCTGGCAAGAAAGATACAGACATTCGACCAGGTCCAGGGCGATGTCGGATGCCGTGCTGTCCCAAAGATGCCGACGACATCTGCCGGGATAGAAGATATCCTCGAGGCCGAGGAGACCCTTGGCATGCAGGAACTGATCGACGATGCCCGTCATCACGTCAGGAGATATACCGCGCAGGACGGGGAACTGGTGGAATCATAAAAAAAATTGGCAGAAAAGAGGTGGCCCGTCAGGCAGGAGGCCGGGTGACATTGATCACCGGGGCCGCAGGGTTACTCTCAACGGATGCGGATATTCCGATGAATGAGCAATACCCTCCCGAGCATGCAACTGCGCCTGAAGAGAAGTTTTGCATAAGGCGGTCATTGTTGCCCGTATCGGAGATCCAGGAATCGAGTGCAAGCCGCTCGATACCGTAACTGTACCCGTTCCACTGGCCATATGCGCTCTCCGTGACGGTCTCGTTCTCCAGTATTTCGAAACGCGCTTTGAGTGTCTCTGCAGACAGTCCCGTCACCGGGTTGGAATAGTCCAGGTACCCGTACTGGGACATGTCTGCGGCCCGCGCAACAGCGAGCCGGTATGCCCGATCGTCAAATACGAGAGGAGGTCTCTCTTCGCCTGCCCGGATCCTGTTCAGGTAGACCAGAGACTGCCGGGAGTCGTACTCGGACGTGGTGTCTTTTAATATGTCCTTGGACGCGCTCTGTATAGCCCCCCCGGCAAGGGCCAGGATTCCCTGGATGCCGTTGATGACGATCACCCTGGCCCCGGGAAAAAATACCAGCACGCCGAGAAACGCAGCCAGTAAGAGAACAATAACCAGTGCAGCCACCACGGATCTCCGTGCAAGCAGGCCCTGTCGCGGTGGTCTTGAAACAGGGACAAGGGGAAGATCACTCTCGAACGAATACTCCTCAAGGCGGAACCCTGAAACGATTGCGTCCATGTCCTGGATCCTGAGGGTGTAGCTGGATTCCGAAAACCTCATCTTTTCAAGAAGGGTTTGGGCAGTGACTATGCGGAACCATTTCACCCGGCGGAGATCGATCTGTCCGTCAGGATACGTGCTCCCCTTGCAAAAATAGAGCCAGGAACCGATCTTTCTCAGGTTGTTCTCCCCAATTTGGGGAAAGTTTTCCCTGCAGATCGGGATCATGCGGTCGATGAAGTCCTGGCGGTGCATCCGTGCCTGGGTGAAGAGGTTCGGGAGTGGTATCGGCCCGTCCTTTGTCTCGACTTCCCAGGGTCCGTTCTCGATTCCCCGGATCTCACCGCGGAATGCTTTTAAATCGAGGATCAGGGGGCCGTCCCTGGTGAGGATGACGCAATCGATCTGGCCGTTTGCAACCAGCACGTTGGTAAGCAGGTATACCGGCTCCTTCTGGTATGCCTTGCGGAGGATCCCTACGATCTCCTTCAACTGCCGGTGCTCATGCTCGAAGCGGATCTTCTGGCCCCGAAAAAACCTGATTCCCATTACGTCTCCCTGTGAGGATTGGTAATCTCCATATTGGGTCTTATTTTTGATATACTTAACCGGAAGCCGTCATCAGGGGGTTGCCTGAAGGATGAGTTTCCCCCGAAAATCTCCTGGTTTTCCGGGAAAAATTGTGGGAATCGGGGGTGGCCCAAATCCACTTCACACCGTAGAATTCGCAGCAGGGAGGTATGTCCCTGCCCCGATCCAGTAGGTGTCGTCGACATTCTGCACGTAACTCATCTTCGGTTCCACGGTGAAATTTCGTACAGGATTTGGATAGAGGTAATAGACGAACCCTCCGCCTTTCCGCGCGATATCTATCTCGACGCGGGTGAATGGCTGGCCAGTTGCATCCGTTGCATCGAGCATGCTGGTACCCACCCGTTCCGGCTGGAACGGCAGTGCGAGCACGTTGCCCTGGTAATCAAGCGCATAGATGTAGAGGTCGCCCTCCACGAACGGACCGGTCTTATTCTGGAATTGCTCGATAGCACGTTCCCTGTCGGTCTGACGGGCAAAACTGACAGCAGATTCAACGAATTTTTTTACCTGCTCCTTGGTCATGGGGGCCATGCCGATGGCCCCGGTCCTGTTGGCCCCTGCAAGGTACATGCCGGAACCAAGCCACCATGCATCATTAACAGCAGCCACGTAGCTCAACTTCGGCTCATATGTATATCCTTCCGCAGGGTTTGTGTATACGTACTGGACAAAACCCGAACCGCTGGCGGCAACTTCAGCCATGTCACGGATATATGGCCGGCCGTTGATGTCCAGGATATCCATCCTGTTTGTGCCGAGGAGTTCCGGCTGGAACGGCAGGGCAAGCACGGTACCCTGGAAATCGTAGGCAAAGATATACAGATCGCCCCTCACGAATGAACCGCGAGGATCATTGAATTCCACAAGAGCCGCCTCCTGCCCGTATTCACGTGCATAGGCCAGCGCTTCGTCCACGAACCCGACCAGTTCCGCCGTTTCGGATGATGGTGTTGGTGACGGCGTGGCCAGCGTGGGCTCACCGGGAGCATGGGAAGAGTCACTCTCCTGTAAACAGCCAGCGGCACAAGCCAGGAAGACCACCAGGACAAAAGCCAGGAGGGGATAGAGAGATCTCATGAGGAACTTTTTTCCCTCGGGCATTATTTATATTCAGGGTATACTGGCCGGATTCGTGTCCGGTCTTTTTCGTGAGGGAACGATGAGATGGAAGGGCTGGGAGAAGGTCAGGATAAAGAAGGATCATGCGGGTGACACAGTCGAAGGGATAGCCCCGGTCATCGTCTCTGCCAGCCGGTCAACCGACATCCCTGCATTCTATGGGGACTGGTTTGCTGACCGGCTCGACAAGGGGTATGCAAAATGGATCAACCCCTTCAACGGCCACCCGCAGTATGTCTCGTTTGAAAAGACACGCCTCTTTGTCTTCTGGTCAAAAAACCCTCAATCATTCCTCGATCAGTTCGAGAAGGTCGAATCGAGAGGTTATTCCTATTATCTCCTCTTCACGCTGAACGATTATGAGAAGGAGCGGCTGGAGCCGAATATCCCGCTGCTTGGGGAGCGGCTGGATACGTTTTGTGAGGTCTCTGACCTGATCGGCAGGGAGCGGGTGATCTGGAGGTTTGATCCGCTCATTCTCTCCGACTCGCTCACGCCCGAAAGCCTGCTCGAACGGATAGGGCACATTGGTGATGCCCTCCACAAGAAGACGCGCCGCCTGATCATCTCCTTCGTCGACATCGAAAAATATCCACGGGTCAGGAGGAACCTTGCGAAGTCGGCGTGTCCTGGTGCCAGGCAATTCTCGGAACCGGAGATGGAGCGACTTGCCGCCGGGCTCCGGGACTCGAACAGGCGCTGGGGCCTTGATATATCCACGTGCGGGGAGAAGACGGACCTATCGCATTTCGGGATACGGAAGGGCCAGTGCATCGGGTACGAGTACATAAGAGGTGAATTCGGGTACGACGAAGAGTTGATGGAGTTCCTGCGGCCAGGCCCGGGCATGGACCAGGAGTCCAGGATCCGCTCACTGAAGGACCCTGGCCAGCGGGGACAGTGCGGCTGTATCGTAAGCAAGGATATCGGACAATACAATACCTGCATGCACCTGTGCAGTTACTGTTATGCCAACGCATCGCCCCTCCAGGCGAAGAGGAATTATGCCCGGCACCTCGAGGAGAGCACGCAGTGCGGGTTTGGAGAAGCGATACTTGACTGACGGTCCACACCCGGTTTCTCTGGGGTCTTTCCAGATAGTATTTCAAATCCTGTACCCAAACACTCACCTGATCAATCATGCCTCCACCCCATCCGGTTCCGGACGACATGAAATGGCAGATCGCCGCCCGCATGGTCTCTGCGCTCCCGCTCATGTACGATCTCTGTTTTCGTGGCGTTGTAGGCGACGAATACGACCGGCTCGAGCAGCAGATCTGGATCTCCATGGCCGAAGAGGCTGCAAACGTGGCCGAGTCCTTCAGCCTGCCGACCGGGAATGCAGAAGAACTGGCAGAGACCCTGGACCACGTGTCGACCATATTCTTCGGACCTGAAATGCGCTCCGAGCGTGTGAGAATCTCTCCGGAGCGGTCCGTGCTCGTGATGAAGAGGTGCCCGTTCGAGATGCCCGCCACGATGATGCGGATGGAAGGAGAACACCTCTTTCACCGGTGCATGGCCTTCTCGATCGCGGCCGTGGAGGCCATGAACCCTGACTATACGCTGCGGTTCGTCCGCAGCATGTGCATGGGAGACGGCCACTGCGAGATGAAGGTGATGAAGGTGGATGAAGCACGGGAGATGGACCGGGTACGCTGAGTCGGCACCCGGACCCCGGGCATTGCGTAATTTTTTGGACCAGGCTCCACCTACCCGTTTTTCGGGGCTCTCAACCTTCCCCGGACCAGGGATGCAAAGACTCCTGCGCAACAGAGAAACGAGAAGATGGTGAATGCCACGCGGAGGCTTTGCATGAATTCAGGCAGGTTCTCCACCGAGATTGCAACCCTCCCTATCAGGACGGCAAAAATAGTCATTGCGACTCCCATGGAAAACATCTGGCCGAGCAGTCGCATCGTCCCCACCATTCCGGAGGCAATACCAAGGTACCGTTTCTCCACCGAGCTCATGATCGCGTTGGTATTTGGAGACGAGAAGAGACCAAACCCCACTCCCAGCAGGACAAGGCTGGCCGCTATTGAATACAGTCCGGTCGTCTCCTGCAGGAAGATGAAAGGGACGAGACCGATTGTTGTGACCGCCATACCTGCCGACGCGACGATGCCGGGCTCGATCCTGTCGGAGAGCCTTCCGGCGAGCGGTGCCAGGACGGCCTGGACAACCGGTTGGATGACCAGCACCGTCCCTGCAGTTACGGGAGAAAATCCCCTCGTGATCTGGAGATATAGGCTAAACAGGAAGGTTACTGCGTACGTCGCACTGTAATTGATCAGCGCCGCAAGGTTTGAGAACGCAAAGACCCGGTTTTTTGTAAAGAGACTGATGTTTAATACGGGGTTTTCGATTCGAAGCTCGTACCTGGCAAATAGGCCTGCAAGAACGATCCCTGCCAGGATGAAGGCGAATCCCGGGTAGGAAGGCAGGATCGAGAGTCCGTACATGCCAAGGACCAGTGCTGCGCCATAGAGCACGCTCCCCAAAAGATCGAATGCCTCACGCCTCTGTTCCTTCCATTCCCCCTTAAGTTTCAGGACCGTTACCAGGATAACGGCGATCCCGAGCGGGATATTGACATAAAAAATGCTTCGCCAGCCGAGAAGTCCTGCCAGGTACCCCCCGATGAAAGGCCCGAGCGAGAGTCCAAGGTACACGGCGCCAATCGAGATTCCAAGCGCCTTGCCCCGTATCCCGGGCGGGTACACAGATGTCAGCATGGCAAGGCTGGTTCCGAATATCATTGCGGACCCCATTCCCTGGACTGCCCGGAGTACTATAATCATCACGGAACCGGTCGAAAGCGAGATAAAAAACGAGGCAGCGGTGAATACCGTGATACCGATCTGGAATACGCGTTTCCTCCCATAAATGTCGCCGAGCTTCCCGAAGGGGACCAGGAGGACTGCAGTCGAGAGGAGGTACGCGGTGCTCACCCACGAGAGGGAAACTGCATCCATGGAGAAATTGGCACCAATGCATGGAAGGGCGATATTGACCGCCGAACCATCGAATGGCGTGATAAAACTGGCTACCGCTGCTATCAGGAGGACGATACGTCTCGTGGCAGGCGACTCGGCACCTGCAGGTTCTGGTACTCTTCCGGTCAGGATAGAAGAGAGAGACTCCCTGGAGAAAAAAAATGATCGAAAAGAGTTTTTCGGCTCTTTTCTCCCTGGTGTGGGTAGTATTGATGAATTGGATACATTTTGTGGGGGCTATCTGCCCCCACACCCCCACGTGCGATGCCATGCCGCCGCCCCCGAAGGACACCCCTGCGGGGGTTGTGAGTGACTGGACTGGTGTGTAGATATCAATTCGATTCAGTCTCCCAACCCAAAACAACGAGGAGGCAATTTTTATCTCTCCCCGGTCTTCACGATATGCGGCAGCTCCTCCGACCCTGTTTCTCAAAAAACTGCTGGTGGTACTCCTCGGCCGGCCAGAATGTCTTCGCAGGAACGATCTCTGTCACAATTCTCCGGCTGCCGTAATCCCCGGAGGCCTCGCGTCGATTCTTCGACTCCCCGGCAAGCGCCTTCTGCCGGTCATCGTGGGTGAAGATCGCCGACCGGTAATTGGTCCCGATATCGGGCCCCTGGCGGTTTTTCTGGGTGGGATCATGGATCTTCCAGAAAATGGAGAGGAGATCTTCGTATGAAACCAGTGCAGGGTCAAAGAGTATCTCCACGGCCTCGGCATGGCCTGTCCTGCCCGTACATACCTCTTCGTAGCCTGGATCTTCTGTTGTCCCGCCGGTGTAGCCCACACGCGTTGATACCACACCCCTCACCTGCCGGAAGGCGGCTTCGACTCCCCAGAAACAACCGGCGGCAAAGGTCGCCTTCGACAGGTTCTCACTTTTGTTCTTGTCCACCTTCATCAGACCGCCCGGGCTATCTCGAGAAGATTCCTAATAATTTTCCTTCGGCCAGGATATGCCCCTTCATGGCATTGTCCACGGTTCTTCTGTCTGCAGGAGACCGGAGTTTCAATGGGATGTCGAGGGCATAGATACGGAAGTAGTACCGGTGCGGTCTTCCCGGCGGGGGACAGGGGCCGGCATATTCCAGTTTGCCGTAGCTGTTCGCACCATGAATGCTGCCGTCATCCAGGACAGGAGCTCTCTTCACACCCCCCGGGAGCCCCCGGCAGTCTGGCGGGATATTCACAAGCACCCAGTGGGTGAAGAGCCCGCTCGGGGCATCGGGATCATCGCAGATCACGGCGAGGCTCTCTGTCCCTGCCGGAGGATCGCCCCACGAGAGGGGGGGCGATATATTCTCCCCGTTGCAACTGAATTGTACCGGTATTCTCTCTCCCTCTGCAAATGCATCAGACGATAACGGAATTTCTGCCATACATATCACGTCCCGGCAATACCGGTACCCACGCACCGGACTGCCCTTACAAGTATGGGAATACGAACAGGTGGTATATAGGCCTTTTTGAGGAACTCCTCGAAAGCGCCACATTGAATACGGGAAAGGCCCCAGAAGTCAGTGAAATGGTGGTATGGTGAAGCTTGGGGTCCTCTGCTCCGGGGGAAAAGACTCGATCTATGCGGCGTATCGTGCGATGCAGAAGGAGGAGGTTTCCTGTCTTATCTCTGTGGTCTCACGAAACGAGGAGAGCTACATGTTCCATACCCCGAATGTCCCGCTCGTGGCGCTGCAGGCAGAGGCAGCAGGGCTCCCGCTTGTCAGCGTCGTGACCGCGGGGGAGAAGGAGAAAGAACTGGCGGATTTACGAGACGCCCTCGAATGCGCCCGGGAACGGTACGGGATCGAGGGAGTTGTCTCCGGCGCAATCATGTCGGTCTACCAGGCGAGCCGGCTGCAGCAGATATGCCGCGATATGGACCTCTGGTGTTTCAATCCCCTCTGGTACACGGACCAGGAAGGATACATGGCGAGTCTTGTCAGGGAGGGATTCTCCATCATCATCACGGGCGTGTTTTCAGAGCCGTTCGACGAGAGCTGGCTTGGAAGGCGTATCGACGTCCGTATGATCGCACAACTCAAAGCCATCGCAGAACGCTACCGTATCACCCTGACCGGAGAAGGTGGGGAATTCGAGACCTTCGCACTTGACGCACCGTTTTTTGAAAAGAGGATCGCGGTCCGGAAGGCATCTGTGAGATACAAAAACTTCCGGGGAGTGTATATGATTGAGGACGCGGAACTGGAGGAGAGATGATCCTCTGCCTGGATCTCTCGTACCGGCCCGGCTCGCTTGCGACGGAAGAGTTCGCGTGCCCAATAGCCGCGATCGCCAGGAAGGCCGGCAAGGAAGCGAAGATCGTGCATTATACCGGGGTGGGGGCCGGCCTCCCGCCCGGTACCGATGCGGTCATCCTGTGCGGCACGGCACTCAAAGATACCGGGTACCTGTACCGGCCGGAGCTCTTCTGCTGGCTGCCTGAAGCCCCCGTGCCGGTGCTTGGTATCTGTGCGGGTATGCAGGTCATATCAACGGTGCATGGAGGAGAAACAGAGGCCGGGTGCGAGATCGGGATGACCGACATCGAGGTGATCCGCCCGGACCCGCTCTTTTCCGGAAAAGAGAGATTCCAGGCCTATGAGCTCCACACCCTCACATGCACGCCTCCGCCCGGATTTCTGACGCTCGCGGTTTCAGACACCTGTGTCCAGGCGATCCGGCACCCCAAAAAGGCCGTTTACGGTGTCATGTTCCACCCCGAGGTGAGGAACGAGTGGGTGGTTGAACGGTTCTTACGGATCGACGGGCGTTCCTGATCGCGCCAGGGACGAAAAAAAAGCTTCCTTGCTGTTTTGTGTGGGGAGACCAAA
>LKUF01000180.1 GCA_001412335.1 Methanolinea sp. SDB | reverse complement strand
TTTGAGGTAATCAAGGTGGCAGATTTACCCATAGCTGCAGTCGTAAGGATTGCAAAGAAGAGTGGAGCAGAGCGTGTCGGCAGTGACGCCGCTGCTGCTCTCGTTGCAAAGTCAGAAGACTACATTGCCGATCTGGTCAGGAAAGGCAGTGAGATCGCGAACCATGCGGGAAGGAAGACGCTCAAGAAAGAAGACATCTATCTTGCGGCAGAAAAGAAATAAGCCTCACGTCCTCCTTATCTCACTTCTTGTGCGGCCCTGATTCCGGGTGGACCAAAAATACCAATCGGGTCCCCTCAAACAGGGCTTTTTCCCTTAAAATTACACGGGTTCCTGAAACCTATGCCAGGCTGCTCGTGGAGTATCTCTCCATGGAATGCGAGGATACATGCATGACCTGGCCCGATATCGGCACCCTGTCTCCTGATGGGGATTTGCCTGGGCATTCCCTGCTCTGAAGGATCTAAAAGCCTTATGAAAGGCGCACATTGCCGGAAAAAAAACGGTGTAGGCAACCCTCCCGGACCACATCAGGGATGGATACAGGCGATCCCACGATTTCGGTCTGCCCTGGAACAATCCGCGGTCCGGACAGGGTGGTTTAAAAAAATACGCGGAGAAGCCTCACTCCACGTGCAGCCCGTAAATCCCGCTTCCGATCCACCAGTTCTCGTCGACTTCCTTCATGAATATGAGCTTGTGCTGGTCGGGGGCATCGGGAACGGCGGTGTTCGGAAAGACCGCATGGGAAAACCCGGTCCCGTTCTCCATCGCCCGAACCCCGACCTGCGTGACCTTCACGCCGTACTCATCCGTATACTCCCATTCGTTCATCCCGATCGCGGACTTCCAGAACGGGTCTGCAAGCAGGGTCCCGTCTGACGATTCGGCCCAGACGAAGAGATCACCGGTGACGAAGCGGCCTTCCGGATCATTGATCTCTGCGAGGGTCTTCTCCATCCCGCTGACTTTCGCAAACTCCACCGCCCGGGCGACACGGTCGTAGAGCTCCTCCCGTGTGTGGTTCCGGACCTGGAAGCCGGAGAGATCACCGGTGGCGATGCCGGCATACCCCGGGACGATGATCGCCGAGTATATCCACCATTCGTCGTCGACAGGCTCGGCGTAGGCGATCCTCGGGACACAGACATCCTTCCCGTCCACCTCCACCCTGGCAACCATGTACAGGAACCCGCCGCCGTCCCTCGCAAGGTCCCGCAACCCGCGGATGGCGGCGACGCCGTCGGGGTCATGGAAATTGACAAGGTTTACGTGGTATTCCGCAAGTTCCGGGGAATACGGCGGGGCGACAATGGTTGTACCGTTGTAGTCGAAGGCCGCCATGGACAGCCCGTTCCCCGGTTTTCTGAAGACTGAGACGGCCTTTTCTTTGCCGTTCTCCCGTGCA
>LKUF01000179.1 GCA_001412335.1 Methanolinea sp. SDB | reverse complement strand
GACGGTCCCGGCCAGATCCTGGAAGATGAGCGATGAGACAAAACGGTGGGTGACGGTCGGACACTCACCGGAAGAGCAGGCCTCGATGCTGAAGCAGATAGCTGAGGCGGAGGAGAGGCGAAAGATGCGGTATATCATCTCGGTGCCGAGTGGGTACTACGAGATTGAGTACGGTCTCGTGAAGGGAGGGGGGAGAGGATAATTTTTCCTCTCCATTCTCTATCTTGACCTGGAATCTCTCTTTTTCGATACATGGGGAAGCGCCTGTTACCTGGACATACCGCGATTGCAGGCGAGCACTGTCGGCTGCTGCTGAAACAAAATCCAAAAGAATACCCGGTGTTCTGGAAGGAAAGGCCAGCTTTTTCATCTCTGCAGATGAACCCCTCAATATATGGTCAGGGCGCAGCAGGAGGCGGCAACGGAGGAATCCACACCGGAGCGCCCATGGCACATGATGAATCCGCAGGAGACGCTCGACGCTCTCGATGCCCGAATGACCGGTCTTTTCGCCCGCGAGGTAGAGGAACGCCGCAGGCTCCATGGGAAGAACGTGCTTGAAGAACAGCGGGGAAGGAGTCCCCTCGTGGTGTTCCTGCTGCAGTTCAGGAGCGTGCTCATCTTCATCCTGTTTGTCGCCGCAATCATCTCGTTTTTCATCGGGGATGCGGAGAGTGCCGCCGCCATCACGCTCATCATGCTTCTGAATGCCGTGCTTGGTTTTTCCCAGGAATGGAAGGCGGAAAAGGCCATTGAATCGCTCAAACAGATGCTCGGCCTGAAGGCGACGGTGATCAGGGACGGACAGGTTGCGGAGATCGATGCGACCGATCTTGTCCCCGGGGACGTCGTGCTGCTTGAGCTTGGGAACCGCGTTCCGGCGGACATGGCCCTGCTGGAGGCGACATCGCTGCAGATCGACGAATCGGTGCTCACCGGAGAGTCGGAGCCGGTCTCCAAGGATCCCGGTGCTCACCCTGCCGACACACCGCTCATGGAGCGAAAAAACCTGGTCTACATGGGGACCACGGCGGTCAACGGGCGCGGCACCGGCGTGGTGGTTGCCACCGGCATGCGGACCGAGTTCGGCAGGATTGCCGGGCTCTCGCAGAGCATCGCGTCAGAGGAGACTGTCCTTGCCACCCAGATGGACAGGCTGGGGAAGAACCTCGGCGAGGTCTCCATCGCCATCGCAGCCCTGGTGGTTGTGCTGGGGATCCTGTACGGGCTCGATCCGGTGACGATGTTCCTGGTAGGCGTCTCCCTGGCGGTCGCAATCATCCCGGAGGGGCTTCCTGCCGTGGTCACCATGACCCTCGCCATAGGCGTCAGGACTATGCTTCGCAGGAACTGTCTCATCCGCCACCTATCAGCCTCGGAGACTCTCGGGTCCGTCTCGGTGATCTGCACCGACAAGACAGGGACCCTCACCCGGAACGAGATGACCGTGACCGCGTTGGCGACGGTGGACGGGCGCTACACGGTCACCGGGACGGGGTACGAGCCGGAGGGTGCCATACAGAAAGATGGCGATCCCGTCGATGCAACCGGAGATCCCGATCTCCACGCCCTGCTCCGTGCCGGGTACCGGTGCAACCACGCGATCCTCGTCGAAGACGGGGGCTGGCACATCCTGGGCACGCCCACCGAGGGGGCGCTGGTGGTCGCCGCGAAGAAGGCGGGGATTCCTGAGGCAGGGACCGCCGGCCCAAAACCCCTGGAGGAGTTCTCCTTCAACTCGGATCGAAAACGCATGACCGTGATACATGCGGCCGGAGATATGAAGGTCGCCTACGTCAAGGGGGCCCCGGAGATCATCCTCGAACGCTCCACGCGTATCCTCCGGGACGGCGAGGAGATCCCGCTTGATCCCGGGATGCGGGAGGTGATCAGGAACCATTTCGAGCAGTTCGCCGACGAGGGGCTCCGGGTGCTCGCCATGGCGCAGCGCACCCTGGACGGCGGGGTTGCCTGGGACGCCGATTCCGTCGAGCAGGACCTCGTCTTCCTCGGGATCGCCGGTATCCTCGATATGCCGCGCCCAGAGGCGAAAGAGGCAGTGCGTCTCTGTGGTACGGCCGGAATCGACGTGATCATGCTCACCGGGGACGCACCCCGCACCGCACGGGCAGTGGCCCGGGAGCTGGAGATGCGTGGCGAAGGGGTGCTGACAGGGGCCGACCTCGACCGGATGGACGACGCGGAGGTGCTCGACACTCTCAGGAGGATCAAGGTGCTCTCGCGGGTGACCGCCGAGCACAAGCTGCGAATCATCGGTATCCTGAACGCCGAGGGAAAGATCGTGGCCATGACCGGGGACGGGGTCAACGACGCCCCGGCGCTCAAAAGGGCGGATATCGGCATCGCCATGGGCATCAAGGGCACCGACGTTGCCAGGGAGTCCAGCGACATGATCCTCGTCGACGACAACTTCTCGAGCATCGTCGCCGGGGTCGAGGAGGGCCGGAGGGAGTACGACAACATCTCCAAGTTCACCCGTTACCTGCTCTCGTCCAACATCAGCGAGATCGTGGCCATCACCGGTGCCCTGCTCATGGGCCTCCCACTCATCCTGATCCCTGTCCAGATTCTCTGGGTCAACCTCATCACCGACAGCATCTCCGCCCTTGCCCTGGGGACGGAATCTGCCGAACGGGACACCATGTACCGCAAGCCACGGGACCCTGAAAGCCAGCTCCTGAACCGCAGGGTGGGGGCATCCCTGCTCATCATCGGTATCTGGCTCGGGGTACTGGTGATCCTGGCATTCATAGGCAGGTACGCGGATAATCTCGACCAGGCCCGGACGCTGGCCTTCACGGCGCTCGTCATCTTCGAGACGATCAACGTGTTGAACTTCCGCTCGCTCCGGGC
>LKUF01000178.1 GCA_001412335.1 Methanolinea sp. SDB | reverse complement strand
CGGGTGGGAAAACAGTCCTGCGATCATCAGGATCATGGCCATGATCGCGTAGAATATCGCAATACAGAGGAAATACTTGATGGTCTCTCCCGGGTCCTCGGGAGCGACCTTGCGGAATGTCTCCACAGGATTGAGAAGAAAGCCCTTGACCTTTTCAGGGAAGGATAATGACATAGCTGTATTGTGGGACGAATTCCGATTAATATTTAACGAATTCTTTTTTCCCGTTCCTGCCTGTTCCCGCCCTGTCGACAGATGAACGGGAGACGGCCGGTGAAAATCCAGAGAGGGCGTCTACTCGTCCGGGGACCCAGGCGTCACTTCGTCTTCGAACAGTCTGGTTCCTGCACCTGCAGTGGGGGGTGCTGCACCTGGATGGACCGCGGATCAGGAGAGACAGGGGGGGGTAGCCATCCGCTATCCTGCCCGTGAACGGGTGCGCTTCCTGGCCTCGAGACAGCGCGGCCCGATCCGCTCCTGGTCCATGGTGTATACTTCAAGCCCGGGAACGATGACACGCACGACCGGCACGCCGATCTCCTCGCGTGTCAGGTTCACGAGAATGACACGCGACAGGCCTGACCGGCTGAGAGTATCCATGGTCAGGCGGATGTCTGTCAGGAAATCATCGGAGTCAAACGAGGGGATATCCGAAAAATCCACTTTCGTGTCGGAGCGAAACCAGTAGCGGTTCATCCTTCTCGTGCGCTCGTATCCCATCCGGGTCTTGATATCAACAGACGCGGGGTTATTCCTGGCATGATAGATCTGGGTAAGCCTGCTCTGGGCGACCTCTGTGAGGGCACGGAGGGCCGCGATCCGGGCGCTGGTGTGTGTTCCTATCCCGATGGTGAGAAGCGACGGGTCCTTGAGGAGGAGATCGTCTGATACGGCAGCGAATGTGGGGATGCCGTTCTCGCTCGTGATATTCTTTATGTGTACCTCGACGCCGGCTGAGGAGAACTTCTCGAGCAGGTCGCATGCGAGGGGATCGGTAATATCCACCACTTCCGGCCCGGTGTCCCTGGTCACCTCGACCAGCGACCAGGCATCACGCTCCACCACCTCCATGAGCGCGTGGAAGACCGCCTCCTCAAGCGAGTTTCCCGATGCAATACCGTTTGTGGATGTGCGGAGGAGCTGGGGGTAGTCCATTGACAGGGGATGGAATACGGCGCTTGCAGGGACGGCGATCTCCTCTTTTCCCCGCAGGTCATAGCCGGTGACCCAGGGGATGGGCATGTCGGGGTCGGCATGTCGGGGGAGTATCAGGTCCTGCGGGTCAAGAGCGGTCATATCAGCCGATATACTGGTATATCGCCCGACTTTCAGGCTGTTATCCCTGTTTTCAGCCGAATAACGCTCGATACCCTCCATGATTGCCGATACGTGGGCTTCTACGGGGGTTGCCCCCTTGCCGTTATGCAGGGTTACCGCTCCTGACTGGGCGGCAGGGCGCATGCTTATGAAGACCGGTATCCCGATCCGGTCAATGTCGGTGATGTCGCAAACCCGGGTTATTCCCGCCGCCGGCAGCGCGGATTCCACCCGTGCCAGTGTCTCTTCCGGAGAGACTGCCCGCTGGGTTTCGTTGTTGTATGATTTTTTACAGGACTTGAGGATCATGGCATCTCACATCCGGCACCGACAGGTGTCCCGGCAGAATCTTAGCTGTAATTTTTCCAAAACCTCACTGATATACATTCTCTTTCCGGACACGGGGAGGATTCAGGTGGAGGGCCTTCTCCCGGTCTGATCAGAGTGCGAAGAGATAGGGGAGGAGGATCAAGGAGATGAGCATGACCAGGACCAGCGACGAGACGAAGGCGACCACGGGCGCTGCGTACTTCTCGATTCTCCGCCCTTCGAAGAGCCGGTCTACCCCCTCTTTCAAGATGTAGCCGCCGTCGAGCGGTATCATCGGGATGGCATTGAAGATTCCCACGTTTATGTTGATCCAGCCGCACCAGAACAAAAGATGGACCGTCCCCCAGAAGAAGGGAAACGGGGTCTCGTAGAACTGCATGTCCGGGGTATCGAAGGCCACGATACGGAGCATCTGCCCTCCAAGCGACATATCGAAGGGGATAGTGATGAGACGCAGGTACCCGATAGGCGAGAGGCTTTCGTCGATGACATCGAGGACAGCGGCCCCGTCATAGTAGTAGATCCCCATGAACCCGGACGAGCGGTTCCCGAGATCCTCGGGCCATTTGGTCAGCATGAGCGTATAATCATTTTCAGAACCGTCTGTCAGCACGGTGAGGGTCACCACCTGCCCCGGGTGCGTGGTATCGAGGACGGCGGAGACATCTTCCCGCGTGTCGATCTCCATCCCGTCTATCCCCGTGATAACGGAATATGGGGGAACTCCTGCCATATCTGCTGAATAGTTCTTGTATACCCCCTGGATGACCGGTTCATCTGTCGGAACCACCGCACCCATGAGCATGATCATGGCTGCAAAGCAGATCACCCCGACGACGATATTGTTGGTAATCCCGGCCCCAAACATCCTGATCTTCGGCATTCCACGGGTCTTTTCCAGTTCCTCCTCGTCAGGTTCGACAAAAAACCCGATAGGTATGACGAGGAGGAGTGCGCCCATGCCCTTCACCCTGATGTTCTCCACCCGTGAGAGGATACCATGACCCAGTTCGTGTATCGCGATGGTGAGCACGAATGCAAACCAGACAGCCAGTGTTGAAGGGACATACTCGTTTATCCCCGGGAGGAGCAGGATGTTCTGGGGGGCATATATCCCGGTAGGCTCGGGTCGCATTTCGAGCGTGAAATGGAGCGAGAAGAAGAGCATGATGGTGATCGAGATGGATATGAAGATCACCATGAAGACGCCGAACGAAGCGTACGCCCGCAGAAGACGGCTGAACCGCCTGAACCGGTCAAGAAAACCGACCCTTGCGGTCTTTATGGCCATGATCGGACCGTAGAATACGATGTGATCGGCATATACCCCGCTCCTGTGCACGAAAAGTGCAATTGCGGCATAGATTGCAACCAGGAGGAGCAGGATAGCGAGCCAGTTCATTCATCATATATGAACCGGTAGGCTACATAAAATTGTGTTTAGTCTCTCTTTTTTTCCAATGAATTATCGTATACGCGATTTTCATGATCCCGCGATGAAAATTGTGCTGAGGTGGTGTGCATGACGGGGACTGATCGGAGTGTGCCGGCGCCCTCTCCTGAAAACGACCCGGCGTCCCGGCGCTGTCAGAAGAAGGCTCTTTTCTCCCTGGTGTGGGCAGGATTGATGAACCGGAT
>LKUF01000177.1 GCA_001412335.1 Methanolinea sp. SDB | reverse complement strand
AGCAGCAGGACCTGGTCATACTCGTAACGCTTGTCTGTCGCGTCATACGTGAATCCTCCTGCCGTCGCTGCTACATCAAGGGCTCCGAGCGGAGTGGTACGGTTGATGGTATAGGTCACACCCGAGTTGTAGGCGACCACGTCGAAGGTCTCACCAGGGGTTAGCGTCACCGGACCGTCATACAGGACGTCCATCACCGGCCCGGTCTGTATATCTGCAACGGTCTTCACCGCGGCAGTGGCTGCCGCCTGGACCGCAGCAAGGTCAGTTGGATCGCCTACATCTGCTGCATAGTAGAACTCGACCGTGTCTCCATCTGCAAGCTCGACCAGATTGAGGCCGCCTGCAGGGTTATTGTACCCGTCCTTGTACTCATCGTTGACATAGGCATACCAATAGGTCCCGTTCGTCTTGTCACGGAGGTAGACATCCACGTTGTCCAGCAGCAGTGCCCCGGACGTGGCGTAATTCTTGTCGGTCACATCATAGTCAAGACCCGTTGCCTGGAGAGCTCCGAGTGGGGTGGTTTCGCCGACAGTATAGGTCACACCCGAGTTGTAGGCGACTACGTCGAAAGTTGCACCCGGCGTAAGGGTAACAGGGCCGTCATAGAGGACGTCCATTGTCGGTGCCGGGTCGTCGCTTAGTACAATGATATCAGAGATATATTTCACCGAGAGGCCGGTAGTTGTGGGGTACGATTCCGAGCCAGACACGTAGTAGTACCAGTAATCTTCGGAAGCAGCCAGGGACCAATCATAATTCCCGAACGCATGTATGCCGAACGGATTTATTGAGTCGTCGGCGAGCCAGACGAGACGCATCCCATCAGAATAACCTGTATCAGGGTAAGTGCCAGGGTAGCTGAGTCCATCACAATACCACGTGATAACCATCGGACCTTCCCGGGAGGAGTACTCGTAGACGTTCTCGTATGCAAAAGGCCTTGAGAGCCCATCCGAGGCCTTGACAAGGACTTCCTCACCGGCATTCATCCCGCCAACAAGGTCACAGAGGTCCTTTAGGTTGGTGCCCATGACAGCCCCCATATCCTTTTCATAGACGTTTGTGTCCTCTTCAGGGTTCAATCTGAGCAGTTCCTCTACTTCTGGATCAGGGTCATCTACAAAGACCGGGCCCTGGTGGTAATAGTGCGTGACACCATCACCAAGCACGGGAAGGTTGTTCATCATCCAATCATAGTCAACCGTCTGCTGGGCAAGCACAGTCGTGCCGTCGTTTGCCAGCTTGGTGATGTTTAATTCAGTTGTATATGCAGTTGCTGGCGCGATGCATACCAGTGCCGCAATAACAACTATTAAGATACCCAGTTTTTTCATCTCATCAGGCATTTTACACACCTTGTTTACTCGCTTTTCAGATTCAGTTTAAATGTTAAACAACACGTGACTCATCCTGGTAAGAGAAAAAAGTTATGATTTACTTTTGGTCAAAAGTTAAATAAAATCGTATAAGATTTATTCTTTTTCGAGAGATTGCCAAATATAAGATATCCAGGCAATTAGATTCTTAATGGAGCGGAAATTCAACGTAAAGTTATTCCAGTCCGGAAATAATTTATGCTTAATGCTAAAACAATCTCGATATAACCAGTAATTATTGATTATTTATCCATTATACACAATTCAATCGATTAGATAATTTTTTAAATTGTTCATAGTCAGGACGAGTTCAAGAGTGGGTAACTAGAGAGAAAAACGTGAGAATAGTTACGACACAGAGGTCGTAAATGTCACTGTAATGGTATACTCCCCGGCAAGATCCGCTGCATCAACGACCTGCCGAACAGAGTAGCCAGTACTATCGTCACCTGTCCCTTCGAAAAAGGTCCTGGACGTATCAAGTGTAACCCATGACCCACTGTCTTCCTTCAATTCAAACAGATTGGTGAATCTCTCACTCCCTGATGTCATGTACCCCTTATCAGATGCCTTTTCATCGGATGCGATGACATCCCAGTCAGCATAATTTGAAGTGACCGCAAGAGTTCCCGTCGTGTTGGTGTTCTCCCCCACTGTCAGGGTTCCAAGGTTGATTGATTCCGAAACCGAAATAGATATTGTCCCTGCCAGGTTCCCGGAAACGACACATGTGTCAGTTGCTGCAGACACGGTCCCCTGTAACAGAACAAGAATGAGAATAGCAATTAGAATACCCATTAATCCTTTCATGATATTAAACACCTTTCGTATATCAGGAATATTGTTCCTTTTATTTATATATTGTTACTTTTTTATGAGATTAAACAAAATTGTCTTACAAAAATTTCCTACAGCCCACCAGGAGAACGGTTATTCCCACTCCTTTAAAGGAAAAAAGGGGTTCCGATGCCAATCGGTGATGAGGATTCCAGGGGAGGGGCAGTATATAAATATCTTTAAAAAGCCGCCTCTGGCCCTGATCCTGTCGGACTTTTTCCCTTTTGCCTCAAAATGGATTCCCTGGAATGATTCAGTTGCATGAAAAAAGAAAAAGGGATTATTTCTCCATCCCTCCGGGACGGCACCGAATATCCGACCTAATTTTTCATCGTAGCATCGTAGAGCTGTCCGTCATCGATGCACTCAGATCCGTGCCCCTGGTCATGGGGTACGAAGACCTTCACTGATCCTTCCGCCTGGGCACCCATGCTGTCGGTTGCCACAAAGCTGATCTCGTACACCCTGCCGTTGCCGCTTCCATTCCTCTCGGCCCGGATTATGGCCGTATCGGTTCCGATACATTCCGGATCGGCATCGGGCGCCTTGTTCTTGCCCCCGGCGGTAGTAGACTCATCACTGGTGATCGCAGTAATAGTAATGGTTACCTCGTCATCGGGATCATTAACACCCTCGATGGTGATTTCAACGAACTTGTTGTTTGCCGGCCAGAGCGACTCCTGGCTAGGATATGCTGTTGTCACATCCGGCCTGAAGTTTACGGCGATGAAATCGGTCTTTGTCACGGTATCGGTTCCTGCTCGGTTCGTTGCGGTGAGCGAGACCGTATAGGTGCCGGCGGTGTCGTAAGAAAACGACGGGTTCTGCTCGGTTGAATCTATGGTGCCATCATTGTCGAAGTCCCAGGCATATATCAGAGGAGCGGTTCCCGTCGATTCATCGGTGAACTGCACGGTGAATGGTGCGGTACCGCTTTGCGGTACAGCAGTAAAGTCCGCGACCGGCGGTTCCGGCAGGGGCATGACCACGGTCTCGAAGACCGTATTCGGCGGGTACACCGTTGTGATGGTCGTGAGATCCGACGAGATATCCGCGACCCGGATCACCTCTGCCGTTGCCGTGCGGGCTGCCGGATCAACGGTCACCCGGGTGTAGCCGATCACGTACTCGAGACTGCTGACGGACGCTTCGTACCGCGGGTCGGAGAGGGTGTAGGACGGGGCCCCGCCGATACCGGCAACGAAGTAGGTGATGCCATTGGCAACGAGCCGCTCGTAGGCGTGGACATGCCCGTTGAAGACGGCAAGGACGCCGATGGCGGTGAAATCATCCTCCCATTCCAGCCGCAGGTTCTCCCAGCCGCCGAAATGCTTGGAGTCCGAGCTGTAGATCGGGTGGTGGAACGAGACGAACGTGAACGGCTTGTCGGTCTGGAGATCGGTGGCGAGCCAGGCGCTCTGCGTGGGGAGATCCGGCCAGGCCCAGTCATTGCTGTTGAGCACGGCGACGTGGACGTCCGCGCAGTCGAAGGAGTAGTACTCGGGCAGGCCGTAGGCCGCGTAATAGGCAGGATAGTCGTCATCGTGGTTGCCAAGTGCGGGGTAGACGGTGGTGTTTGCCATCATCATGCTGCCGGCTGCGAAGTACCGGTTCCAGTCGTCGATATTTGACGCATCGTTCACCAGATCGCCGGAGTTGAGCACGAATGCGACATCAGACTCCTCTGCAATCCGGTCAGCGACCAGCTTGTGCCGCTCCAGCTGGCTGAAGGTGGGGAGCTGGTCCTGCGTGTCGCTGTAGACGACGAACGTGACCGGCCCGCTCTCCGGGAAGGTCCGGAAGTGGAAATCACCGGTGGCCTGCCCGTCGTAGAGGAGCCGGTAGTGGTAGAGCGTATCGGGGGCGAGGCCGGCAAGGGCGACATGGTGCAGGTCGGTGCTCACGCCGTCGGTTGCGCTCTGGTCATATGCCGCATTTGCTGTGTAGTAGGCGTCGGTCGCGTATTCTACGGTCATCTCCGTCGGTATCGCGGTCTTCCCGTTCACCGTCATCTCGGTGGCAGAGGCGCTGGTGAGGTAGGGGCCCCACACGAGCATCGGGTTCACGACAATGAAGTCTGATTTCGTCTTGGTGCTACTTCCGACATCGTTCGTTGCCGTCAGGGAGACGGTGTAGGTTCCCGCGGTGCTGTAAATGTGCGACGGGCTCTGGTCCGTGCTGGTGGAGCCGTCCCCGAACTCCCACGCCCATGCAGTCGGGGACCAGGTCGATGCGTCCGTGAACTGGACGGTCAGCGGTTCGTACCCGGAGGTCACGTCCGCCGTGAAATCGGCAGTGGGTGGCTGGGGAAGGGTATAGGTGACTTCGAGATAGGGACGAAGGGCTGGGTCATCCCATTCACTTGAATGGTAAGTGATAATCGCAGTTGAAGTGATGGTCTCATCGACAAATTTGAGAAGCCATCCATAATTGGCTTCGCCTGCAACAATTGCTGTGATATCTGTTGTTACATCGCACTCAGCCCAGCCTGGTTGGGCCCAATCATCCGGTTCGAGCTCAAAGGTTACGGTTGGGTTGTAAGAGGGTTGCGTATTCCAATTAACTGTCGACTGCGCCCACGCTGAGGTTGCCCTGTGGAGGCACTGAGTATCGCCGTATCCCTCAGGATCGGGTGAATATATGTAGAGTTTTGCAGATGTAATATCAATTCCTGAAGGCAGGGACGAGAGGTCAGCATAAACTAGGCTTCTCTTAAGATAACCGGCTCTGGTTTGTTTCCATAGCTGTATGATATCATTATTACCATACTTATTGGTGGGACGGCGCTCATCGATATATGCATCACCGGTGATTGGAAACGTAAGTGTAGTTCCTGAAACACTCTGGACGGTAATGTAGTCCGCCTTCACCTCGTCATCGCTGCCGGCAGCGTTGGTCACCGTAAGGGAGACCGTGTAGGTTCCGGCGGTGTCGTAGACGTGGCTCGGGTTCTGGTCGGTGGAGTCAACCGTGCCGTCGTTCTCGAAGTCCCATGCCCAGTCGGTGATCCCGTCGCCGGTCGATGCGTCGGTGAACTGGACGGTGAGCGGCGGATCGCCGGTCTGGACATCTGAAGTGAAAGCGGCAACCGGGGCGGTAACGGGCGGAGGCGTGTAGGTGATCTCGCCGTCGTTCCATTCGCCCATTAACGGGTAGTTATCGAACTCGTTCGGGTCGTTGAATGCCTGATAAGGAGTGTCTCCAATACCATCACCGTTTGCATCCACACTGGAGTACCCACCCCAATAGTTGCCGACGTAGCCGGTATAAGGGACGCCATTATAGGTGTAGCTCACCTGTGTCTGTGAATTCCAGATGCCC
>LKUF01000176.1 GCA_001412335.1 Methanolinea sp. SDB | reverse complement strand
GGGGCGGAGCGTTCATGACCGCATGGATGCTGCACAACGAGAAGGAGAACCCGCTGTATTCCGAGTTCGATTACCTCCTGGAGATATTGAAGGAACACGAAGTGACCCTCTCCACCGGGAACGGCATGCGGGCAGGTGCGGTCCATGATGCGACAGACAGGGCCCAGATACAGGAGCTGATCATCAACGCGGAACTTGGCGACAAGGCGCACGAACAGGGAGTCCAGGTCATCATCGAGGGGCCAGGCCATATCCCGATCGACGAGATAGAGACCAACGTGGTCCTCCAGAAACGGGTCACCAACAGAAAACCGTTCTACATGCTCGGCCCGCTGGTGACAGATATCGCACCCGGGTACGATGACCGGGTGGCGGCCATCGGGGCATCGCTCTCGTCCGCCTATGGTGCGGACTTCATCTGCTACGTCACCCCGTCAGAACATCTTGCGCTTCCGACACCCGAGGAGGTGTACGAAGGCGTCATCAGCTCCCGCATCGCCGCACATGTCGGTGACATGATAAAGCTCAAGAAACGTGACGCTGATCTCGAGATGGGCCATGCACGAAGGGATCTCGACTGGGAGCGCCAGTTCCAGGTGGCGATGAACCCCGGGCGGGCAAAACAGATACGGGACGAGCGGATGCCTGCCGACACGGATGCCTGCACGATGTGCGGGGATTACTGCGCCTTAAAGATCGTGAACAGGCACTTTTCATTCTAACTTTTCACGTGTCCCGGACAGGATCAAATTGATCCTGTCCGTCCGGCGTCATCCCGTCCGTGTCGAGTCTTCTTCGAAGAACTTCATCACATCCGGGTTTCATCCCGTCCGTGTCGAGTCTTCTTCGAAGAACTTCATCGCTGTGGGTGCGAATTTTTTTACTTCCTCGAAGAAATATTTCACCATTGCCGGATCAGAGTCCCTGATCGCACCTACAATGGTGTTTACCAGCCAGTTCGGAAGCTCTGGCTTCTTGTCGAGAACGTTCATGAGAACAACGACGGTCTCGTCGACGTCGACCTTCTTTTTCCACGTGTAAGGCAATTTTTTCACCTCTACTGGCACATTGC
>LKUF01000175.1 GCA_001412335.1 Methanolinea sp. SDB | reverse complement strand
GCCGACCATATCATGCGGGGGCCGTATGACGTCATGCTCGCCCGGGTGAAGGAGGAGGCTGAAAAACTGATCGATATGCTCACCGACGAACTGGGCTTCTCCCGCGGCGAGATGGACATTGTCTTCTCGGGAGGGAGGGGGTATCATATCCACATCCGGGAGATCGCGGTGAGAGGGTACGGCAGCCCCGAACGGAGGGAACTGATCGACTATGTCTGCGGTATCGGGATCGATCCCGGGATCATGCTCTCGATCCGATCACATTCACCCCGCGGATGGCACCACCGCTATATATCATCCCTCCTCGAATACCTGGTATGGCTGGAGGGGGCAGGAGAGAATGAAGCCGTCTCCCGGCTCTCGGTGATGGAAGGTGTGGGGAAGGTGACCGCAGAGGAGTTCGTGAAACGAGTACCGGAACTGGTCAGGCTGCTCCGGACCGATCCCGGACATGTCAACTTACGGGACCGCGTCGTCGGCAGGGTCATATCTGCCCTGGCAGAGGAGAGCGGGAGCGGTTTTTCGGAGCGGCTCCGGGAACGTGCGGCTCTTGCCGATGAACCGGTCACCACCGATATCAAGAGACTCATACGCCTCCCGGGCTCGCTCCACGGGGGAAGCGGCTTTCGTGTCACCTATCTCACACCCCAGGAGCTTGACGATTTCGATCCCCTCGTCGACGCCGTGGTCTTCGATACCAGGGGCGTGCGTGTGGAGATGGAGAAGGGCGCATCCATGACATTGCTCGGGGAGCAGTACTCGCTGGAGGCCGGGGTGCAGGAGGTCCCGGAGGCCCTGGCCGTATTCCTCTGCTGTCGGGGGATGGCCGAGATTGCAGGAGGGGGATCCGGTGCATCTTGACGAGCTCCGAAGCATCCTCCTGTCAGAACGGGAGACAGGGCGCCTGATCCAGGTCCCCCACGACCTCTATCTCTCCACGAGAGACGGGATCGAGAAGCTCTCAAAAGAGGTCTACGAAAACGAAGACCCCTTCTCCGAAAACGCGAGAATTCTCATCGAACGCGTAAGCAGCATCAGGGAGACGCTCCATGACATCTTCAGGATCCGGTCCGCAAAGATCCTTGCTCTGGCACAAGGCCAGGAGAAGGGCCAGTTCATCGACCGGGACGAGTTAAAGAAGATGATCCCCGAGGAGAGGGACATGTTTGACCAGATGGTGCTCGCGATCGAGCAGTGCCGGTGCCACCTCATCGACGGAATGGTCCACCGGCCCCCCATAAAAGAGGGTGGCGAGGAGAGGGTCGAGCCCTGCGCGACACTGCTCGATGAACTCGCCTCTTCCGAACCTGAGTTCATGCTCGGGCGCGTTCTCCAGGATATGGAGCCCTTCATGGGTGTCGACGGGAGGATCTACGAGCTCCAGAAAGAGGATATCGTCACCCTGCCGGAGAGGAATGCTGATGTCCTGTGTGAACGCAACATACTCTTAAATATGAACGCGGTCAAATAATACTGCTATTTGTTACCCAAAAGGGAGAGGCAAAATACATGAAAATGCCAGCAAAATTCAAGACATACTGCCCGTTCTGCCGGAGCCACCAGGTACATGAGGTCGAGAAGGTGAAGAAGAGCAAGACTTCCGGGCTTCACTGGATCGACCGGCAGAAGGCAAGAAGAGGAACCGTGGGCAACATGGGAAAATTCTCGAAGGTTCCCGGAGGCGACAAGCCCACCAAGAAGATCAATGTGCGGTACCGGTGCAGCGTCTGTGGAAAAGCCCACCTGCGCAGTGGGTTCCGTGCGGGAAAATTCGAACTTACGGAGTGATTGAATGGTAAGACAGGCGAGAGCGAACAGGAGCAGGTTTATCAGGGTGAAATGCCCCGACTGCGAGAATGAACAGATCATATTCGAGAAAGCCAGCACCGTCGTGGACTGCGTCGTTTGCGGAAAAGTCCTGGCCGAACCCGGCGGCGGAAAGGCACATATAAAAGCTGAAATACTGGCAGCAGTTGAGTGATTATACGATGACCGAGAGAGAATGGCCGGAGACCGGGGAACTGGTCGTCTGCACGGTCAGGGACGTAAAGGACTTCGCAGCCTTCGTGGCCCTCGATGAATATCCGGGCAGGGAAGGACTGATACCAATTTCTGAGATTGCCACGGGCTGGATCAAGTATATCAGGGACCACGTGCGAGAGGGTCAGAAAGTGGTCTGCAAGGTCCTTCACGTCGACACGGGCAGGGGCCATATCGATCTCTCGTTAAAGGATGTCAACGAGCACCAGCGGCGTGAGAAGATCAGGGAATGGAAGAACGAGTCAAAGGCGGCGAAATGGATCGGGTTTGCCGCCAACACGGCGGGGGTACCCGCTGAAGAGATAGAGAACATCGTATACCAGAAATACGGCGATTTATACTCGATTTTTGAGGATATCGTCACGAGGGGCGATTCTGCGTTCCAGAAGACCGGGCTCTCCGACCCGGTCAAAGAGGCACTGGTGACCGTTGCGCATGAAAATGTCAAGGTTCCGCGTGTAACCGTGAGCGGAAACCTTGTCCTCACCTCGACCAAGCCTGACGGGGTGAACATCATCAGGCGGGCGCTCCGGAGTGCGGAGCCCAAGATACAGGACGTGGAGATCGAAATCACCTACCTCGGCGCGCCGCTCTACCGTATAAAAGTGACCGCTCCGGACTACAAGAGTGCGGAGAAGGCCATCGAGAAGGCCGCAGCTGCGGCCATCGGTGTCGTGGAACGGGCCGATGGAGAGGGCAAATTCGTCAAGAAGCCGAAATCCGGAAAAGCCACATGAGAGGACATATCCGCCGCTGTCCGAAGGATTTTGCCTATACCCTTGACAGGGTCTGCCAGATCTGCGGTACGTCCACTGTTCCGGCCCATCCAGCCCGTTTTTCCCCGCAGGACCATTATGGAAGATACAGGAGAATGGCCAGATCATGGATGAAATAACCATTCGTTTTCTTGAGAACGAGTACGGCGAAGAGATAGAGGCCCCTGTACTCATCGAGGGACTTCCGGGAATCGGCCACGTGGGAAAGCTCGTGGCAGAGCACATGATACGGGAACTTGGGGCCGTGAAAGTGGCGGAGATCGAATCCATCTTCTTTCCCCCGCAGGTGATAATCGAGGAGAACGGGTGTGTCAGGCTTGCCAACAACGAGGTCTTCTACTACCAGGGAGAAGACAGGCGCTACCTCTTCCTGGTCGGGGACTACCAGAGCACCTCTGCAGAGGGGCACTACCTGCTCTCCGATGCGTACCTGGACATCGCCGAACAGATGGGTGTCTCACGGATCTATACCCTTGGAGGATATGGAGTCGGGCATCTCGTCGAGGAGCCGCGTGTGCTCGGTGCGGTCAACAACCCCGATCTCAGGGACCTGGTGCACTCTGCGGGAGTCCTGATCAGCAGCGACGAGCCTGGCGGGGGGATAATCGGTGCGGCAGGCCTCCTGCTCGGGATGGGCAGCCAGAGGGGGATGGAGGGCATCTGCCTGATGGGTGAGACCTCCGGGTACCTGGTTGACCCGAAGAGTGCGGCAAGCGTTCTGCGGGTGCTGACCACACTTCTTGGAATCGAGATCGATCCCACCCAGCTCCAGCAGAGGGGGGCCGAGATGGAGCACATGGTGCAGAAACTCATCGACGGGGAGCGGATCACGCAGGACGACGAATTGCGCTACTTCGTCTGATCATGCAGGTTTTTGCCGATCTTCACATTCATTCCTGTTTTTCGATAGCGACTTCGCGGAGCATGACCCCCGGGCCACTCATTGCTGCGGCCCGAAAGAAGGGGCTTAGGGTCCTTGGAAGCGGCGATGCACTCCACCCGGGCTGGAGGACGTGCTGGGAGGAGTGCTCCGAAAGGGAGGGTATACTGGTGGTCCCCACCGCGGAAGTGGAGGATGTATCCCGTGTGCACCACCTCATCCTGATGGAGACGTTCGAAGACTTCTCCTGTCTTGCCCGGGACCTTGCCCCGTATTCGAAGGACATCGGCCACTCCGGGAGGCCGCACGTGCGCCTTGGGGGAGAGGAGATCGCAGCCATGGTCCATTCCCATGGCGGCCTGATCGGCCCTGCACATGCGTTTACTCCCTGGACCTCCCTGTATGCAGCCTTCGATTCGACGCGTGAGTGTTACGGGGACGAACCCGTGGACTTCCTGGAACTCGGGCTCTCTGCCGACAGTTCCTATGGCTCTGCCATCCCGGACCTCGCAGACCTTCCCTTCCTCTCCAACTCCGACTGCCACAGTCCCGATACGGCGAAACTTGGGCGTGAATTCAACCGGATCGAGGTCAGCCGGCTGACTGCCGGTGGACTCCTTGAAGCGGTCCGTTCCGGGCGCATAACCCTGAATGCCGGGTTCTTCCCCGAGGAAGGGAAGTACAACCGGACAGCCTGTGTCCGCTGTTTCCGGAGTTACGAACCGGACGAGGCCGGGCGGCTGAACTGGCGCTGCCCGGTGGACGGGGGCCGGATCAAGATGGGGGTCCGTGACCGTGCCCGGCAGCTCTCCACCGGAAAACCGACCAAAAGACCGCCATACCTGCACATGATCCCGCTTGCAGAACTGGTACAGAAGGTGCTCGGCACCGCATCTCCCCGCACGAAGGGCTGCAGGAACCTGTACAACCGGTTCATAGAGGCTGTTGGAGACGAGATCTCCGTGCTCCTGTACACCCCCATCACCGAGCTCGAAGATATTCACCCGGGTGTTGCGGGAGCACTGGATTGCCTCCGTGCAGGGAGGGTCGTGCTCGAGGCGGGAGGCGGGGGACGATATGGATCGTTCTCGTTGCGCTGAAGCCCGCGATCCCGCGGAAATATCACCTCTTTTTGAAAAAATACGTATATACGGGCGATTTTATCCTCCTGGCGGAGAAAAGATATAAGGTTGCTCCCCTCAAATTTATTCCAGATGTTACAGGTTCATAGAGACATCTGTGGATATTGCGGATGCTGTGTATCGGTATGTCCGGAAGGAGCCCTGGAGCTTATAGATGCATATCTCGTGGTAGGAGAGGCCTGTACAAGCTGCGGCATATGTGCAAAGGTCTGCCCGCTTGGAGCCCTGGAGGTTGTTGATGAAGCTGAATTATGATCTCCTGGTTATCGGTGGCGGGCCGGGCGGTGCAGTTGCAGCCCGTACCGCTGCGGAGAAGGGGTTATCAGTCTGCATGGTGGAGAAACGCCCTGCAATCGGCGTCCCTATCCGGTGTGCGGAGGGAATTGGAAAGGATGTGCTAAAAGAGTTCATCGAGCCTGATACGAAGTTCATCTCCGCCGAGATAAAGAGGGCCGAGCTGGTGGCGCCGGACGGCACCCCGATGATGCTCGAATCAGGGATGGCCGGGAGCAAAGTCGGGTATATCCTCGACCGCAAGGTATTCGACCGCGAGCTGGCCTGGCAGGCAGCCGATGCAGGAGCCGATGTCTATGTCAAGACACGGGCCAGCGCCCCGCTCATCGTCGGCGGGGAGGTGAAAGGGGCGACGCTCGAACACTGTGGGACGAGGCATGAAGTCCACGCCGACATCGTCATCGCTGCAGACGGTGTCGAGTCCAAGTTCTCCCGCTGGTGCGGCATGAACACCACAATCCCGGTTCGCGAGATCATGAGCTCTGTCCAGTACCTCATGACAGATATCGACATCGACCCCCACACCACCGTCTTCTTCCTCGGAAACGAGGTGGCTCCCCAGGGCTACCTCTGGATCTTCCCGAAAGGCGAACGCAGTGCGAACGTCGGGATCGGGATCAGCGGAAAGAAGAGCGGTAACGGGCACAGGGCACGCGATTACCTCGACCGGTTTGTTGCAGCCACGTTCCCGGAAGGCAAGACCATCGAGCACATCGTTGGCGGCGTATCGGTCTGCAAACCGCTGGACTGCACGGTGGCGGACGGGCTCATGGTCGTCGGGGACGCCGCCCGCGTGGTAGACCCCCTGACCGGCGGCGGGATCTACAATGCCATGTTCACCGGGAGGCTGGCGGTTGAAGTTGCCGAAAAGGCAATCGAGGCCGGGGACTGTTCAAAGGGCGCCCTCATGGACTACGACACCCGCTGGAGGGAGTCGTTCATGGGAAAGGCGATCGCCCGCAATTACCAGATCAAGGAGTATTTCGTCACCCTCTCGGACGAGAAGCTCAATGCGCTGATACAGTCCGCATCACAGATGAACCTGTCGGAGTTTTCCACGCTCGCCCTTATCAGGGAACTGATCAAGAGGAACCCGAAACTCCTCACAGAGCTTGCCACCCTGCGGGCATCACTCGGGTGATCTCTGGAGCTGCCTGTTGAGCAGCTCGAGACAATCATCTTCTGCTTCTTTCTTGGTAAACACCGTTATCGTATCGCCCGGCCGGATCTTGACGGTTCCGCTGGGGATGATCAGCTCCCCGCCGAGTCTCCGTATTGCGATGAAGACAAAGTCCTTGACCTTGAGTTCCCGGATCTCATGGTCGACGATGGGGGCACCTTTCTCGGCCACCACCTCGAAGATGGTCCCGCCGGGGATGGATGCCAGCTGCTGGAGTTGCGGGTTCTCGGCCCAGTAATACAGCCGTGTCGCCACCAGCTCGTCGGGATTCTCACTGATCTTGACGCCGACCTCCTTGAAGAGGTCGGAATGTTCCTTCTGGTTCACAATCGATACCACGTTCATGACGTCGAACCGCTTTGCAAGCCAGCAGGTCATCAGGTTGACCGAATCGTCGCTTGTAGTGGCGATGAGGGCGTCCGCCCTGTCGATCCCGGCATCCTCGAGAATTGATTTGTCTGTGGCATTGCCGGTGATGGCCAGTACATCATAGTGCTCGAGCATATCGCTGCAGCGCTGTTCGTCACGGTCTATGATAACCACGTTGTTCCCGTGTTCCACAGCCAGCTGGGTCAGGGTCCTCCCGATGCCGCCCAGGCCGACAATGATGATATACATGCGTGTACGGTTTACCATCATGAGCATTATAATATGTGCCACGCACGCAACCTCTCCTGCAATGTTGTGCGGCGTTGACGAGGCGGGCAAGGGTGCGGTTCTCGGGCCCCTGGTAGTCGCGGCAGTGGGAGCAGAGAACCAGGAGGAACTTGCAGGAGTCGGGGTGAAAGACTCAAAAACCCTTACCCCTTCGAAAAGGAAGGAACTGTGCGATATTATCTGCTCCCGTTACCCCTACACGGTCTACCTCGTCGAACCCGGCGAGATCGACCTTCTCCGCAGGCAGATGACCATGAACGCACTGATGGCCCGGGCGCATGCACGCGTGATAACCGATCTCGTCGCATCTGTCGCCTACGTGGACGCATGCGATGTCAATGCGGCGCGCTACGGCGCCATGGTCGGCGAGAATGTCGGCTGCACCTGCCGTATCGTCTCCGAACACCATGCAGACAAACGGTGGCCCCTCGTGTCTGCCGCAAGCATCGTCGCAAAGGTCTTCCGCGACGAGGCAATAACGGAACTGGCAAAAACCCAGGGTGAGATCGGAAGCGGGTATCCCTCGGACAGGACGACCATAACCTTCCTCGAAGCATACCTCGCTTCCAACAGGGAACCCCCGTCATTCGCCCGTGCGAGCTGGCAGACGATGAGGACACTCGTCGCGGGAAGAGAGCAGTCCCATCTTTCGTCGTTCTTTTAGCCTCCTCGCTGTTTTCTGTGGGGAGACGAAATCGATATACCAATTGTAGTCATTTCAACCGCCGCCGGGGCGTCCTCACATAACTC
>LKUF01000174.1 GCA_001412335.1 Methanolinea sp. SDB | reverse complement strand
GGGGTTCAGGGGGCGGCAGCCCCCTGTCTGCATAATTGCGGATAACTCCACATCACCCACCCGTCAGCCTCCATCCGGCTCCTATCCCCTTCATTTATCCCCAATTTCTTCAAAAGAATGATTAATTACTGCCCCGGACAAAGAATTCACCAGAATCCAGGGGTACGAACTGATGGCGAACGAGAGATCCGGTATGCCGCCTGTTGCCAGCCCGGACAATGAAAATGAGTCCTGGCAGGCTGCCGCGGAGAAAATGAAGGAATTGAACGCGGTCCTCCGCCACGACGTATTCAACCAGCTGACGATCCTGGTGGGATTCATCCAGTACTCCGGGGACCTGATAGAGGATCCTGAAATCAGGGAATTTTTACAGAAAGAGGAGACTGCCGGTATCAACATCCAGAAGCTGATGCAGTTCTCCCGCGAATACCAGGATCTGGTGATAACCCCTCCCTGCTGGCTCAACCTTGCTGGAACAGCCCGCGAAGCCTTCCATCCGATAAGCCTCGGGGAGGTTGCAATCACGTGCGACCTGGCCGGAATCGAGGTCTTCGCCTCCCCGTTGATAGGGAATGTGCTTGCAACCCTCGCAGGAGCAGGTCTTGAATCCGGCAGGAAACCCTCGCGGATAACCATCTCTTCGGTGGAGAACAGCGGCGACGACACCCTCACGGTGATCCTCGAAGACGACAGCGGGGGGATCACGGACGAGGATCGTGCCACATTCTTCGAACGGCGGCACGGACATACTCATGGGTACGGGCTCTGGCTCGCACGGGAGATCCTCTCGCTCACCGGGATCACGGTCTCCGAGTCCGGCACTGAGGGGGAAGGCTGCCGCTTCGAACTGGTGGTCCCGCCAGGGTACTGGCGGAGATTGTAAACACCACTTTCTCATTGATTTTTCCGGTCCGGATGCTGTATCGCATAAATAAGACGCAATTGTATCAATGAGTGAAGACTCACTGATTCAACTGTTCACGGGTTTTTATCGAATTCCGGCATCACTCCAAAACGATCAGGAAAACGTAACGGTAATATTCCATAATGCAAAGAGAAGCATATGTATCGAAGAGAATTTGCAATCGCGCTCATCATCCTTGCTGCTTTTGTCTTCGCCTGCGGGTGTACCGGAACCGGGACAACAACCACCGCAGATGAGAATGTTATCGGGGTCCTCCTCCCCCTTACCGGCGACTACACAGAGAGCGGAAAGGCCGTCCGGTCCGCCGTCGAAGTGGCCGCAGAAGATGTCAACAATTACTTCACACAAATCGGATCCACGTTTCAGATACGGCTTGTCGTCGAGGATACGGCAACGGATCCCGCCGTTGCTCTTGACAAGCTGAAGCAACTGGAAAAAGAGGGTATCAGGATTGTCATCGGGCCCGGCTCCAGCGCCGAACTCGAGGCGATCCGGAGTTATGCCGACGAGCATGGCATCCTGGTTGTCAGCACCATGAGCACGGCGCCTTCACTCGCGATCGAGGGCGACAACGTCTTCCGGTTCGTGCCACCGGACACCTTCCAGGCTGACGCCATGGCATACTGCCTGGAAGAGGACGGGATAGCAGCTGTCGTTCCGGTCTGGCGCGGCGATGTCTGGGGTGACGAACTCCGAAACCTGACGAAAGGGGCGTTCGAGGAGGCTGGCGGAGCCTTCTTTGACGGGGTTATGTATACACCGGGTACGGAGGACTACGGCGACCTGGTATCGGACCTCGACATGCAGGTCGGGCGGGCCATCGACACGCACGGGGCCGGGAACGTCGGAGTCTATGCGGTCACCTTCAGCGAGATCGTGCCAATCATGGAAACGGCATCAGGGACTGGCAACCTCTCGCAGGTCCGGTGGTACGGGTGTGACGCCAACGTCCTTCTCGACACACTGACAGCCCCCGGAGATGCTGCACGGTTCGCGGCGCAGACGGATTTCACCGGCCCGGCGATCGGGAACGCCAACCGTGATCCACGGGCACAGGTCGTCTACCAGAAGATCCAGGACCGGCTCGGACACAAGCCCGACGGCTACAGCATGGCATCCTACGATGCGGTCTGGGTCGTCGCCCTTACCGGGATACAGACCAGTTCGACGGATGTTCATGATCTGAAAGCCGCACTCACGGAAACGGCATCATGGTACCAAGGGTCCCAGGGCACTGCGGTGGAACTGGACAGCGCTGGAGATCCGTCGACTGCACATTACGTCTTCTGGTCGTTTGGGCGCGACGGCGACGCTTATGGATGGGAACAGGTTTACACGTATAATATCTGGGGACCGGGTATGCTCCCGGAGTTCGAACCGGTTGGTTCCTGAAAAAACCACCTTTATCCCCAACATT
>LKUF01000173.1 GCA_001412335.1 Methanolinea sp. SDB | reverse complement strand
GTAGGAGAGAAAATCGCAGCATACCGGAGCCCTCCCCCCTGCACCTTTGGGAGCGGAATACGAGACAGGCAAGACAGGATCAGTATAGGTGGTATCAAGTCCTGCAGGAGAACCGGCCTCTTCTATTGTATCCTCTTTCAGGAGCAGTCCAAGCCTGCTTTCTGCACCAATTATCTCTGCCAGGTAATCCGGCGTTTTTTCTCCCAGGCTCTTTGATAGGCCTTCCGGTATATTTTCCGTATTCAGCTGATCTATCTCAAAAAAAACCGGACCTTCACCGTATCTCTCGTTGAAGGTCGTGTTCATATCCGAATACATTCCTGCATCATCAAGGTCTGTTAATGTATTGAAATATGGTACATACTCCCCGGTGGCAGGGGTGAATATCAGCATGAGTGCAAGCAAAAGCACGCCTTTTGGCATCTTCGACACGTAAAAAACCTCCCGTTTGTGTGATAATATAACCAGTATTCAGGTATTGTAGGGAAAAGTCCCCTGATAAAATAATAGGATGGGGAAGGTTAAATGGGAAAAATGTGTGGGTTGACCCTTACTTTTCTTCTTCCTTTTCAGCGGTTTCGTCTTTGCCATCCTCTTTTTCCCTGCTGGAGTAGTAAATTCCGGCACCGATGAGCACGAGGATTGCAACTGCCAATCCGAGCATCCACGAGGACGGGATGGAGCCGCCGGTCACAACCGGGGCCACAGAGTTACCTTCTCCGGTGCCGGGTTCCGCTTCTCCGGGGCTGCTTCCGCCTTCAGCCTGACCGCTCACCGGGTTATGAGAGGCGGGGGAGGAGGCCGGCTGTGCAGAAGTCGTCTTCGGGGTCGCAGATCCGGTCAACGGTGCGCTGCCCGGGTCCGAGACACCGGGAACCGAACCCGCGCTTCCTGCGGAAATCGCAGAGGTCGTCACCTGGTAATACGAGACAGATGTGGTGGGCAGGGTCTTCGTTATCGTGACCTCGGGGGTTACCTGGGTATTAATCCGGAGGTTGAGTTCGGTCACTTCGCCCGGGGTGAAGTTGATGCTTGTCTGCCACCCCTCCCCGGCCTTCACATCACGGACTTCTGCCTTTACTCCTCCAACATAGAATTCAACCGGTGTCCCCGATGCGATGGATCCCTGGACGAGGAGCTTGTTTGGATCCAGCCCGCCGGGCCTTCCGTACATGCCATCCTGCGTGAAGAGGGGGTTATACGGGTTGCCTATGACAACGTCTTCTCCATGTGCCTCTACCCGGACACCGTCGATGGCAGGCTCTCCGACAATTTCCACAGTTCCATAGAACGATTGTGGAAGAACGGGTTGCAAAGATTCCTCGTCAGCGAGGGCGCCTCCCCCCGACAAGAGCAAGAGGATGATCAAAATACTGGTAATGGTCAACTTTCTCATGGTATTCACCTGGATTTTCTAAAGGAAGGTTGTCGCCCTCCCTTTTTGTATTTTACGCTTCCTTCTGGTCTTCCAAAACCGGGAATCGAGGGGGTATCCCTCGAAGTAAGCCCGGGTTTATCCCGGGAAGAATCCTTTCTTCTTCGTTTTCGGCATGCTGCTGCAGTGCCCAAAAACCGTCACAACGGGTGCAACAACCACGTTCCTGTATTTTTTGACCGACAGGGGATCGCGGGAAACCCGACAATCCCGTCAGAGGATGGTCGAGTGCAACCCCTTGCTCTACGCAGCAGCGATATAGATGGCACATATCGTGAAGACAAAGACGATGGCAACGGCCAGCGTAATGAAATTCCATCTCTCGTCGTCATCTCTCTCCCGCGATGAAGAGATGGGCAGCGGGTGCCCCTCTCTCTCTGAAGTCGCCTGCATCAGTATTCTTCCTCCCTGTTTCTGTGTGTCATACCCGCATTTCCGGCCAATCTGATGAGATATGGCACGTACATCGTGCGTATCGGCTTAGCCGGATCTCCACGTGGCAATTCACGACTGACTGGAAACCCTGACATATTGTTCCTCTTGCCGGGCAGCAACCGATCGACTCGTTCATCCACCTTCCTGTCAGTCACGTGCACCATAGCTGACAGTTGTAGAGCCGGTATCGTATCACTGTTCCAGATATTTGCAGCTCGTTCTTCTATTCCCGCCCTCGTTGGAGGGATCCCAAACCCTGATGGTATTACATACCCCGTTTGTCGATCCACCGGTATGGAAAGCCCCTTGTCCGAAAAGGGAATACATCTGCGTATGAAATCATAATATATAAATATATCTTCATTTTTGACTTCAATTTGTTCATTTTTGTTCCTGATACATGAAAGGACGGCGGGAATCCGGGTTCTACTTTTGTAGACAGATCTCCGGATCATCCGGATTCATGGATATCCCCGGTTCACAGTTGAAAAGAGAGATCCTTTGAATATCAGGCTTTTCTGGCAAATAAAGTCTGAAAAATAGCTATTCTAAATCTCACGACACCTGCTCTCTTTCAATGCGGAAAGCCTCTCGATGGCCCCGATATCGATATCCGGCCCGGTATTCAGTCTGCCGTTTTGCTTCGCGCTCTCCACGAACATCTCCCCGACACGATTCCGGATGATGAGTGTGGTGTAACCTGGAGGGCTCCCGACTGCGCCTGCCGATATGTCAGAGTGTACGCCGGTCAGGTCATTGCAGTACCGGCATCCGGGTCTCACGCAATCGTCAAGATCACGCAGGGGGAGGATGAGGGAAGACCCGTTTTTCAACGATATCTCGAGTTTGCCCTTCACGTCGAGGTGGTCTATGTCCCATGTCTCGATATCGTGTTCCTTTTTCAGTTTCCCTTCCATGAGAAGGCGGTAATCAAAGGACTCGGTACAGAAGAGCCCGATTACCAGCCTGATGGAATCCCCGAATGGTGCAAGGAGATCGTTGTCGCTCTCCCTGATCTTCTTCAATGCATGGACGACACAGGGGACCCCGATAAGAGCGATCTTCCTGCATTTTTTCTCGATGACCGCCGTCTTTAACGCCTTGACGAGAGGGACCCACCAGTTGTATCTGGAACCTGCCTGATGTACCAGTTCTTCTGTTGACGTGATTACCACAGATGACGGACGCAATGTCCAGCGGTCCTCGCTCACGGTCACGACCGCATCGATGAGGCCCTGTTCGAGCGCATTGACCAGTATCGCGGTCACCGCCCCGCCGCTCTGTTTTCTCGGTATCTCGAATGCTGAACGCGCCGATATGATGCTCTCGAACGTTCCAAGTCCAACCTGTATCCTCTCTCCGGTTCGCGGGCACGCCGAGTAACATGCCCCGCAGGGCAC
>LKUF01000172.1 GCA_001412335.1 Methanolinea sp. SDB | reverse complement strand
ATAGAATCCCACCACATGGGTATCACTGCCGCAACACTCGTTGCGCTCCCTGTGCCGGAAGAAGAGATTCGCAGGGTTGCTGCTGTTATCAGCCGGTACCCGGAGGTCTCGCACAACTTCCGGCGTGATCACCGGTATTCGCTCTGGTTCACGCTCTCGGCAAAGGACGAGGAATCGCTGCGTGAACTCCTCCATGATATCCTTGAAAGAACCGGATTTTCCCGGGACGATATTCTTGACCTTCCGACCGTGCAGAGGATCAAGATCGATGTCAGGTTTCCTCTCGCAGGAGTCCGGAACGGAGGACCGAATGGACAGGCTTGACCGGGAGATCCTTGCCATTCTCGAAGATGGTCTCCCGCTCGTTTCCGAACCATTCGTGGAGATCGGAAAGAGAATCGGCCTGGATGGCGAAGCGGTCCTTGAGCGTGTCCGGAGGTTACGGGAGGCAGGGATAATCCGTCGTTTCCGTGCCCGGATCAACCAGCGGCGGTTGGGTATCACTGCAAATGCCCTTGTCGCATGGGACTGCGACGGGAAGCCGGCCGGAGAGATCGGATCGCGGCTTGCCCGAGAACCCTGCGTCACCCACTGTTACGAACGAAGACCCGTAGCTGGCCGGTGGGACTATTCCCTGTATACCGTGCATCACGGGTTCTCGCGGAGAGGGGTATGGGAAGAGGTCCACCTGCTTGGAGAAGAGGCCGGCCTTTCCCGGTATCTCATACTGTTCAGCGAGGAGGAGTTCAAACGTGTCCCGAATGTCCGCATACGGGAGAACGGGGGCGGGAGATGAACCGGATCACGCAGTGCCTGCACGCAAGGGGCACCGTCAGCGCTGTCATGAAACACCGGCACGGGAAAGATGCAGTACCGAGCCGGTACCTTGCTTTTTCAGGTATACGAAGGCCTGTTGTCTTCTGGAACCTCACCGACAGGTGCAATCTCTCCTGTACTCATTGCTACGCATCGTCCGGGCCAGGATGCGGGTCTGAAGACGAGCTGACAACGGCCGAGGCGCGTGCATTTATCGATGATCTCGCGGTATCGAAGATACCGCTGGTCATCTTCACGGGTGGTGAACCCCTCCTCCGTCCTGACATCTGGGAACTTGCGGAGTACTGCAAAACAAACGGGATCAAGACGGCCCTCAGCACCAACGGGACTCTCATCACTGAGGAAGTTGCGGATCAAATAAAGAGCAGCGGAATCGAGTATGCGGGCATATCGCTGGACGGGGCAACAGCAGCTGTCCATGACCGGTTCCGGAATACCCCTGGTGCGTTTGAAAGGTCTGTTGCCGCGTTCTCCAGCTGTAAATCGGCAGGGGTCCGGTGTGGTGTCCGGCTGACCCTGACAAGGGATAACCAGGAGGAGCTGGAGACA
>LKUF01000171.1 GCA_001412335.1 Methanolinea sp. SDB | reverse complement strand
AATCTCGCCCCTTCAAGCCCGTATTCGGCGAGCAAGGCCGGCTCCGATCTGCTCGCCTTGTCGTATCATAAGACGCACGACCTCCCTGTTATTGTCACCCGGTGCACGAACAATTTCGGGCCATACCAGTACCCCGAGAAACTGATCCCACTCTTCACGACGAATCTTGTTGATGGAAAGAAGGTGCCGGTGTATGGTACGGGGAAGAATGTCAGGGACTGGATCTATGTCCTCGATCATAACAGGGCAGTCGATTTCATCCTGGAGAACGGCTCTCCCGGTGAAATATACAACATAAGCAGCGGAAACGAGTTGAACAACCTGGAGATAACCGGGACGATCCTCTCTCTCCTCGGGATGGACGAGTCCATGATCGAGTACGTGGCCGACCGTCCGGGCCATGACTGGCGATATTCCCTCGATTCCACGAAGCTGCGTTCGATGGGCTGGCGGCCGGAGTATGATTTTGAGACCGCGATGCGGGAGACTGTATCCTGGTACAGGGACAACGAATGGTGGTGGCGGCCATTAAAGCGATGAATAATTCGGATATCCTCATACTCGGTGCATACGGGATGCTTGGCCACGCGCTACAGGATGTTTTCCCGGGAGCCGTCCTGCGCGGTTCGGATCTCGATATCACTGATGAGAAAGAGATTGGAAGATTCATCGGGGCTAGTTCACCTGCCGTCGTGATCAACTCGGGCGCATATACCGACGTCGACGGCTGCGAGGATAATCGCAAACACGCCTTCGCGGTGAACGGAGAGGCTCCGGGGCATATTGCTTTGGCATGCGCGGATGTCGGGGCGACCCTGGTGCATTACAGCACGGATTATGTCTTCGATGGATCGAAGAAGCAGTACCGGGAGGATGATCCCACGAACCCGATAAACGCCTACGGCGAATCCAAGCTGCTCGGTGAAGAAAATATTGCAAAATATACAGACGACTTCCGGATCATTCGGACATCGTGGCTGTTCGGGCTTCACGGGAAGAATTTTGTTGAGACGATCCTTGCCCTCTCCCGCCAGATGGATTCGGTGAAGGTTGTTGATGACCAGGTCGGAAAACCCACCTACACGGTCGATCTCGCCCGCGCAAC
>LKUF01000170.1 GCA_001412335.1 Methanolinea sp. SDB | reverse complement strand
TCGGTAATTATCCCGTAAAAGCCACCCTCGAGATCTATATAGGTCACGGTACCCGTGCCTGAAAGTGGCATGAGAGAACTGCGCTCAGCATGCTGGTTGGAGTACCTGTTCATCCTCTTCTGGATTATTGAATCTACCAGCTGACTCCGTGCACCCGCGGCAACTGGCGGGTGTATATCAGAGATCTGCAACTGCCTGTTGAATGGTCCCACAGGGGGCAGGATATCGCTTTTGGCCTGTAATCGGGGGTGTGCAAAAAAACCGCTGTTGCGGGCTTCTCTGGAAAACATTCCACAATGTTCGGGTTTGGTTCCCGGATCAAAACCGAGTATACCCTGGATCTTTCCTGACTGGATTTGTCCGCTCTGTCCATCCGGTATCGTCAATGCCTGCGCCGATCCCACCAGGCTGATACCGACAAAAAGGACGAAAAGATAGGAGAATATGCTAAATAAAGTGCTCCTGTATCTCATATTTTTCTCTCCGTATAGCTGTTCCATTCTGGTCCCGTATATGGGCCAACTCTATATTTGATGTGTTTTTGGATATATACCTGTTTTAAACTGCGAATATTTTCGTAATCATATAACTGTTCAGCGGATAGTCACTATCATAAAACAGGGCGACCAATGTGATGGGTACTGATGATACTATGAAGGACGTTGAAGAGTTTGAGTCTACCTTAAAAGAGATTGTTGCCCTGGGGGGTGAAAAGACTGCTGAACAGTGGATGCAGAATATCGAGAAGGAATACGAGAAGGCTCCGCTCATCTTCAAACGCATGGCCGAGCGCCCGGAGGTTCTCATCTCCCACCTGCTCTACAAGGGAACGGTGACCAGGACAAGTTCTCTTGACCCGAAATATGTTGAACTGATCAGCCTTGCCGTTGGAGCTGCCCTCCATTGCCAGCACTGCACCAGTTACCACATGCAGACTGCCGTGAAGAAAGGGGCGACACGGGAGGAGGTGCTTGAAGTGATTCTGCTTGCGGGCATGATCTCGAACTCGTCGGTGCTCGCCAATGCCTACCGGATATTTGATGAAAAGATGTCAAAGTGCTTCCCCTGTGCCAGCACGGGTGTCGATCTGGGTCCAGAGGACAGATAATACACATTCATCTCAGCGTATCTTTCTGCCTTGTCTTCCGATTCCATTTTTTCTTTCCCCTGATAAGGCATTTCCATGAATTTCCGATGAGATCCTCCCTGCCAGCCTGCCTCAGTCCCTCCTCCACAAGGCTGCGGTTTCCTGGATCACGGTAATGGATTATCGCCCTCTGCATTCTCTTTTCATGCCCCCTCGGAACATGTACGGGCTCCAGCGTGAATGGATCAAGTCCAGTATGATACATGCAGCTGGAGGCAGTCATCGGGGTGGGGGTAAAGTCCTGTACCTGCTCGGTATACAGGTCATGGTCGCGAACATATTCGGCGAGGTCTATCATGTCTTCGATGGTGCAGCCCGGGTGCCCGGACATGAAATAGGGGAGGATATAGAACTTCTTTGTTCCTCTTGTGTGTATCCGGTCGATCCGCCGGCAGAACTCTTCAAATTTTTCCAGGTCCGGCTTGTTCATCGCTTCGGTGACGCGGCGGACGATGTGCTCAGGTGCAACCTTAAGATGACCTGATACGTGGTGGGCGCAGAGCTCCTCCAGGTATTCACACTCACCAGGAGGAATGAGGTCGTAGCGTATCCCGGAACTGACGAATACGTGTTTCACACCAGGAATTGTGCGGAGCTTTTCCAGCAGGCGCACCTGTTTCCGGTGGGAGAGAACCAGGTCCGGGCACCCGGAAATGCACTGCCTGTCTGCACAGGTTCCTTCACCCCTCCACTTCGGGCAATACATCCCGTACATGTTCGCAGTCGGCCCGCCGACGTCCTGGACAACCCCGCGGAAACCGGGCATGGAGACCAGCCGCTCGACTTCCCTGACGATTGACGCGACGCTCCTGCTCTGTATGATCCGGCCTTGGTGATGGGTCAGGGCACAGAACGAGCACCCCCCAAAGCAGCCCCGGTGAGTGATAACCGAGAACCTGACCGGCTCCAGGGCAGGAATGGGCTGTGAATACGAGGGGTGGGCGGATCTCGTGTATGGCAGTTCGTATATCTCGTCCAACTCACGGGTGGAGAGCGGACGTTGCGGCCGGTTCTGCACAATCACGTGCTTTGGATGGCGCTGGACTATCGTCCTTCCCCGGAACGGATCCTGTTCGTGATGATGCAGGGCAAATGCACGCGCAAAGGTGGATTTATCGGCTGATACCTCTGTATACGAGGGTATCTCGATTGTATCGTCAGGTAAATCGGCAGCCCACTCCTTCAGCGGGATCCTGCAGGCTGTCCCGGCTATATCCACCAGGTCTTTTAAGCCATCGCCGCCCGCGAGACGCCTGGCAATCTCAACGACCTGGAGCTCCCCCATCCCGAATACCAGGAGATCCGCCGGTGCGTCTGCAAGTATCGACTGCCGTACCCTGTCCGACCAGTAGTCATAGTGCGCAAACCGCCGCAGGCTCGCCTCGATCCCGCCTATCACGAGCGGTGTGTGGGGATACAGGGAATGGAGTTTATCGGCATAGACGATGACTGCCCGATCCGGCCGTTTCCTGACCCCTCCGGGAGAGCAGGAATCGCTGCTTCTTGGTTTCTGGGCTGCCGTGTAATGGCTGACCATCGAGTCGACATTTCCCGAGGATATTGCGAAGAAAAGCCGGGGTTTTCCCAGCCGGCAGAGATCCACCGGAGAGTTCCAGTCAGGCTGTGCAATGACACCCACAGAGAAACCGGCATCCCAGAGAACCCTTCCAAGGATTGCCGTCCCGAATGACGGGTGGTCAACATATGCATCGCCGCTGACGATGATGATGTCAAATTCTTCGACCCCCAGCTGTTGACCCTCCTCCCGGAACATGGGGAGAAAGCCGGGCTGTTTCATCGATCCGAACGTTCCTGCCGGAATGATGGCAATTTGAGACCGGTTTTTTGCTCAGGTGTCTTGAAAGCAGCCAATCCGACAAATTCGATGATGAAGACCTCGACGACGATGTATGCTTCTGCAACTTCGCGCAGACAGCCGGTGAGGGAGTTGCGGCCCCTCCCGGCCGATGTGTGGATGTGGATGACCGGGCCGTCATTCCCTGGAAATATACTCGCTGTCCCGAAGATCTCCCATCCCCCGTCAAACCCCTCAAAATGCGGACTGGGTGGAAGCACGGCTCTTTCAGGCCCGGTTACGACACGCCCTTCGGATAGCGCACCCAGGAACTGGGCCATTGCACACTGTATTCCTTTCTTCCTGGAAAAGCTGTTCAGGACAGCGATGAGATCTTCCCCGTGATCTACCCTGACTGCAAACACCCTGCCGACACGGCCTTCTGCATAGTCCATCTTCGCCACTCCTTTCTGTAGATAGTTACCCGGGTGAACCCATAAATCAATGGAAAAGGGGGGAGAACCAGGGATTCATCGGCCGCCGACACCCCCGCCTCCGAATCCTCCGCCACCACCAAACGAGCCGCCCCCGCCGCCGCCAAAACCTCCGCCGCCACTCGATGGCGCTGAAAAGAGCATTACCGGGGCAAACGTGGATGTCAGTCCAAGTGCCAGGCCTGCCTCGGGAAGACGGATGTCGAGTGCTTTTGTGGCCTTCACCACGTTCTCGCCGACTCCAAGCGCCGTGCCGAAGACCAGCCACTCTCCCCACATCGAGATATCTGAAGGGGCATACTGCCTGATAAGGGCAAGATCCGACAGGAAATATGCAAACGCGTCCCATTGCAGTTTTTCCTTGTAGGCGTCCCCCTTCCACTGACCAAACA
>LKUF01000169.1 GCA_001412335.1 Methanolinea sp. SDB | reverse complement strand
GGTATCAGCGTCTTCTTTGCAGTCTCGTCAGAGAGGACGCGATCGGCCGCGCCTTCGGTCCGGATCTTGCCGTCCTCCAGGATGACGTACCTGTCTACCAGCCCGGCAAGCCGGGGGTATTTCTGTTCGACCAGGAGGATGGCCTTTCCCTGTGCCTTCAGTTCCTTTAAGAGGGAGACGATGCTGTCCGTTCCCTTTTCATCAAGTTCCGATGTCGGCTCGTCGAGGATGAGGATGTCGGTGCCAAGGGCGAGGGTTGTGGCGAGAACCACGCGCTGTTTCTGTCCACCTGAAAGTGCATGGGGCGGGCGGTCCTTCAACCCCTCGAGCCCGGTGACGGCAAGGACCCGGGAGAGGCGCTCTTCGACCTCATCAGGCGAAAAACCCCGCCGTTCAAGGGCGGAGAGGATCTCCTCCTCAACCGTTGTGAAAATGAGTTGCGAGTCCGGGTCATCGAAGAGGATTCCTACCGAGGTGGAGAGGTCGGAGAGATCACGGTAATCGCCGACGTCCTTTCCGTTCACCGTCACCCTGCCTGACTTTCGTCCCCCGTACTCGTGTTCGAGAATGCCAGCAGCCGCAAGGCAGAGCGTCGTCTTACCCGATCCCGAACGACCGGATACCAGGACACATTCGCCTCCCTTCAGGGAGAGCGTGATATCTGATACGGCGTCCCGGCCGGTTCGCGGATATGCATAACTGACAGACTCGAGCGTGATCATTCCTGTCCCCGCATCAGGACCCTGCTGGCCGGGAAGTAGAGGATCTGCACGATTATCGCGTTAAATATGGCTGTAATCACGACAATCGGGACGAAGACCAGCACAAAGTTCATCAGGTCTCCCCCGTACTTGGAGAGAATCGTCGCCCCCACGAAGATGATGGCGACTGTGGCGAATGAAAATCCGCTGGCAAGCGTCGTCAGGAACGTGGCAGCAGTCGGAGCGACTTTGGACCTGTTCTTCAGGGCTCCATAGATGGCGAAGCAGACAAGGGCCCCGATAGGCTCGCTTATCAGGTTTGCCGGGGGGAATATCGAGCTCGATATGAGCATCGAGAGAATTCCTGCCACTATGCCGATCCCGAGTGCCTCGTAGACCTTCGGCCGGATGAGGATGATCGCAAGACAGTAGAACGCTATCACCATGTTCGGGGTGAGCGGTGTATGGAGCATGGCCAGGAAATAGCGAAGGATTGCTCCAACTGCAAGTAGTATGCCTACAATGGCAATATCTCTTGATTTCATGTGTTTCACACCAATTTTTTATACGGAATTTTCAAATGTTCACAGGCTCTTCAGAAGGAAATGTTGATTGATGTTCACCAGTGAGGCGACACCCTGAAAAGAGGTCTCTTGCGGGCTGCTGATATCGGTTGCTTCACGGGAAGAAAAACCCCATGAACAGACCTGGAAATATTCTGGTCCATGATATTCACTTATGTATAGGGTTATACACTAGTGTATAAAAATGTACTGAATAGTTGGTCTTCGGATCGGGATATATGGCTGTTATTTCACCTTCTGTGGATGCACCTGTTCCGGACGCGCGAAAGGGACGCCTGATTGGGCTTTTCATCGCCGATCTGGAAAACAGTGTGTTCAGATGCCAATTTGTAGCCTGCGGCCGGAATCTGGGAAACAATTATCTTCCGGGGCATGGTACTACACAGCATCGGACAATTCCGAGGAGTAGGGCAGATGAAGGATCGTAACTTCGAAACTCTCGCGGTGCTGACAGTTCTCCTGGCGCTCGTCCCATGTATCGTCATGGCACATCCGCCTGCCGACATGCAGCTCTCATATGATCCGGGTGCCGGCGAACTTACGGTTACCATTACACACGGCGTGGAAAACCCGGGCAGTCATTTCGTCTACCTGGTAACGATACAAAAGGACGGCCAGGTGGCAGAAGAGAGAGTGTATTCACAGCAGCCCACAAGTGGCACATTCACGTATCGCTACCCGGTATCGGTGGATCCAGGTGATACGCTGGCCGTGACGGCATCATGCAACCAGGGGGGCTCGATCTCCAGGCATCTGGCGGTTCCTGGCATGACAGCAGAGGCGGCGCAATCGGCTGTCCAGCCGTTAAAAATCCCGCTCTGGTATTACCATGCCGTCCTGGCCGTCCTAGGCCTGGTATTTTTCCTCGTCGCGGTGGGGCTTGTCCAGTGGAAAAGATCAGTGAGCGGGTGGTACAGGTACCACAAAACCATTGCCACTATTGGAGGAGTACTTACGATAATCGCCTTTCTAATCCCGTTCTTTGCGATATTCATGGGTGGAGCTCCATCCTATCTCCTTGCCCATGCATTGGTCGGAATCGTGATAATCTTCCTCGTAATGCTCATCATCATCCTGGGGATCGCACGTGAGCGGGGGAAAAAACCGAATCAGTCCCTCCGATCGGCCCATATCCAGGCAGGCAGGCTCCTGGTGGTGCTCATGGCTGCAAACCTCATATACGGCCTTGTGCTGATGGGGGTCATCTGACCACCCATACATCCATGCCAGGGATTCCCGACTATCAGGGAGGTATTCGGCTATATTGTCCTGATCATGGAGGAGTCGACACATAACCGGCACGAAATCCTGGTTTTCAGCGATCCGGACCAGTGTCCAGGTGATCGGTGCGCGATCTCCAGGTCCGTGTGTCTACGGTGTACCAGCCAACCAAATTTTTTTTGCAGATCCCGCAACACAATGTCGGAAGAAGCATGTCCGGCCCTGGCCTGTTGCAGTCCGCCGTGAAGGGGATTCACACCATGTCCAGGTACTTCTCCCTGTCGTTGAGAAAGTCACGGTAGACCCTGAAATACTCCGTCTCCTCGTACCCGACCTTTTGGATCGGAATCATGTCAAAACTGTAGATCTCTGCATCGGGATAGGCGAGGAGAATCGGTGAGTGCGTGGCGATGAGAAACTGCACGTCTCCAGTGGATGTGACCTTCCGGAGCAGGTGCAGGAGCTCGATCTGGGTCGCCGGCGAGAGCGCGTTTTCGGGTTCGTCGAGGAGGAAGAGCCCGTCCCTCTGGTACCGGCTGGCAAAAAAAGCCATGTGTGACTGCCCGTGGGACCTGTCCATGAGCGAATCGTTCCCGAAATACGAGAGCGTCCCGGGATCGGCGATTGCCCATTCGTCAAGGACCTCTGCAAAGTAGCGGAACAGTTCGGATGAGAAGAACGATCCCGGCACTCTCTCCCCGGCCCACTCGACATCGATGTACCGGTACAGCTCATCTGCATACCGATTGTAATGGCAGCGGTATCGCTCTTCATCCTTCCAGATATGGATATTGCATTTTTTTGCAATTGCCCGGAGCAGGGTGGATTTACCCGTCCCGTTCTCCCCGATGAAGAACGTGACGGGGCGGGAGAACCCGATCCAGTCCGTCTTCCAAAAGATCTCCAGGTTGAAGGGATAGTTGCTGTCCGTGGGAAACCGGTCGTGCAGCAGCCGCACCCCGTTGATATGCATTACCAGAGAGGTACTGTTCCATTCCCCGATATATTCCTCCCCTTCTCACCCTGCGGGAGGAACCCCCTGACGCACCCTGCCGGGCGAACCTGATACGGGACACGCCTGCAGGGAAACACCTCACTGGATCAATGATCCCGGTGACCGGGGCCCCCTCCATCCGTCTCTTACCAGGTCAGGTCCGGGGGGCACTGCCGACGGCATCCTCGATGGTCTTCCGGAGTTCCGGGTCGCCGAGGGCATGATCGAGCATGGGGTACCTGGCGACCAGGGGGATCGGCTTGAGGACAGCCAGTGGTCTTCTGCCGTCCGGCTCGTCGGTGTAGTCCCCTGAAACCACGGTCATGGTCCCGTCCGGCCATACCGCCACGTTGCCGAATCCCTGCGTGTCCCAGATCTTCCTGATGATATTATCGATATTCATGCTTCACCGTCTGAAGTGTTTGCCTCTGTACAGTTAAAGGGTATCTTTCATGGAATCTCCGGATAATTCCCCTCCGGTTACCGGATAGGTTCATTGGGATTCGCTGCCAGGCCGGTCATCCTGGTAATTCATTAAATCGGCTCTTCGCTATCATGGATGGGTAAGATTGATGAATCCGATACCTGTTGTGGGAGTTTCCCCCGCCCTTACATGCCACATGCGATGCATGCCGCCGCCCAAGAAAATACCGCGAGGCTGATTCACAGTCATTATTGAGCAATTGGGTGTGAGTTATG
>LKUF01000168.1 GCA_001412335.1 Methanolinea sp. SDB | reverse complement strand
ATTATCTGCTTTTTTCGCTGTTTTACGCAGCGCTGGGAGGCTTTCCTTCCAGTGACTGCTTGACCTGTGCCTGGAGCTGTTCGAACTTGCCCTGGAGCATGGTCTCCTGTTTTTCCAGCGACTTGATGCGGAGTCCCAGCGTCTCGACCTTCTCTTCAAGATTCTTCAGGACCGCGTCCTTCTTCTTCTGCATCATCACCGTGCCGACGCTCATGAAGACCGCCGCATCGTCTGATACATCATTCAACTCCTCGCTTGCCCTCTTCGCCTCCCTGACCGCCATCTCGTACTGGGCTTTCTGGGATCCGATCGTCTGCATCTGCTGCTGCATCTGCTGGAGCATGTTTATCTGGTTCTGAATCTTGGGTGATATCGTACTCATCGTTCCAATCTCCTCAACGTTCGTGTATGAGTTCCTGCATCTCTCCTGCCACATTGACCAGCCTGAGCCACATGTTTAAGGATGCCCGAAGCGCCGGTATGTCGTCTGCCTCCACGGAAAGGACGCATGTATACGGCCCTTCCATGGAGCAGCTCACTCTCGACCTGGGATTTACCTCGGAGGTTGTTTCAGGAGAGACAGATGCAAAGATGCGCTCTGCGTCCCTGCACCGTATCTTAAACTCCGCTTCATGCTTCATGGGGCACCATCCGGAGGATGTACCGCCGTTTTCGTGTGCCATCGAAGACGAGGAGTCCTTCAGGCTCCCCGGATAATTTCACCGGTATATATGGTTCCAGTTCCTCATAAACCGATTGGTTTGAAAGGAAAAGTCCCGCCGTCATCTCATCCGGCCTGATACATGTCTCCTCGACCCTGATCAGGTGATCAGACTGAACCGTGCCATGATCCAGGAGTTGCATGCGGAAGTCTTTCTTTTCAAGAGAGAAAAGAAGAAAAACGGGATCTATTGATTGTATTGCGGAAAGCCCCATCTTTCCCCTGAGCACGTACCTGCAGCCGGTGGCAAACGCAAGGTCCTTTGCGAGGGATCGGAGTTCCGGAACCGGTTTTCTCGAGGTGGTGACGATCGTCATCGAGCTTTTAACTCTTTGATCGCGGCACCCCTCTCCTTGAACAGTATCCGGTGGCCGCAATACGGGCACCGGACATTGACGTCAATCTCCACCTTCTGTTTACAGCGGGCGCACTTGTAACTTCCAGCCACTCCGGATCATGCCTCCTTCTCAAGTGATCGATCGATCGTCCGGAGCGCGATACGGAGAGAGGGTGTCTGCGGCGTGTAGGCCCCTCCGGCAAACTTGAACCCGCATTTGCGGCACAACCAGATTCCCGTGCCCTTGCGGCGCACCGCGACGGTGTCGCATCTCGGGCAGCGATGGGTGGCCCTTGAGACTTTTTCCGTCTCGGCAACCCTCTTCCTGATGAATCTCCCGTAGCGGGGTCCGAATCTTCCCGCACTTCCTGTTACTCTTCCCTTTGCTTTCTGTTGTCGCCTGCTCATAGTATCCACCCAGACGTGTGTCTTATATTATAGATTCTCTGCATTAATATACTTGATTGAGTATCTTTACGTCCGCTTCGCCCTTGCTCAGCCGGTTTACCATCTCGTAGAACTCGTTCTGTATGCCCGCAGGGATTCTGACCACGCAGATCCACGACCCGTCCTTCTGCCACTCTTCCTTCTCCATCACGGTTGCAGACTGGATCTCCCCGAACGCGCGGGCGGCGTAATCTCCGGGGAACCTGACCGCAAGACGGAGCTCCTCAAACTTTATCGGAAGTATGGGCCGGAGCGCCTTTACCGTCTCCTTCACGAGCTCGTCAAGGTGCTTATATAAGTCGATATTGACTCTTACCTCCTCCATGGCGAGCTCTATCCGCTGGGGAGGGTGGGGAAGGTTGGTCTGCGGATTGATCGCATTCCTGGCGATAAAATTGATCACCTTCCGCCTCTTCTCGGCTATCATCTGCCTCCTCTGTTCGGCAGTGAGGTGGATCTCCCCTTTTTTGATGATGAGGGGGGCTATATCCTGGAACCCGGTCGTATGAAAGACCTTTTCCAGGGCCTCGTCCGAGGCTTTTGTCCCGCGTGAAGAGTTTTCAAAGACAAAGAGCGCGGCCACCATGTCTTCGAGTTCGATATCCTCTCCCTGCCGGAATTTCACCGCGAGATCCGGATCTACCAGGATCTCAAACTTCTCTCCGTGGCTTTCCAGACGGGCTACCACCGCATCGTCAAGTGGTATCATCGAGGGTCCATCCCCTCACTTCTCGAACCCTTCAACGAAGGATGCGACCTCTTCCGGGCTCATCTTCCGGAAGATACCGTTTTCAGTCTCGATGATGCCGATCTCGACCGTGTTCACATCGAACTTTCCTTCGGTGGCATCGTGGAGGGCCTTGATCCCCATCTGGATGACCTCTTTTAACGGCTTCTCGTGGTCATACTCCTCTTCAAAGACCTTCATGACCGCATTCCTTCCGATCCCTATTCCTGTGGCCTTGTACTCGAGCAGTGTGCCGCTCGGATCGGTCTCGAAGAGGCGGCATTCCCCGTCGCTCATACCGGCTATGAGGAGGGCCGTTCCATAGGGCCGTGCACCGCCAAACTGGGTGTAGGTCTGCATGTGGTCGCCCAGTTTCTTGGCCAGGGCTTCCACGTCAATCTTTTCGTCGTAGGTGACCCGGTTGATCTGCGACTCGATCCTCGCCCTGTCGACGAGCGCCCTCGCATCCCCGACGAGTCCTGATGAAGCCACCCCGATGTGCTCGTCTATCGTGAATATCTTCTCGATCGATGACGCTTCGAGGAGACGCGAGCTCACCCGCTTGTCAACGATGAGCACGACTCCTTCGGTGCATTTTATTCCAACTGCCGTGGTCCCTCTCTTGACCGCTTCGCGGGCGTATTCGACCTGATAAAGACGGCCGTCCGGACTGAATACCGTTATTGCCCGATCATATCCCATCTGGTATGCCTGTGGCTGCATGGTTTACATCTCCAAGCTCGTTCTCTGTGAGAAACAATAGTTCCTGTTTTTTAAATCCTTTTGCAATTACATCAACTTTTTGACCCTGATACTGGTGGGCATCACAAAAATCGCCATCGATTTCGACCGTTCTTGCCTGTAGAGTACCTGGGTAGTGATACTCAATAATCCTCCTTTTCAGGGCAAGCATCGTGCCTGAAGTGGCCCTGGTCCGCAATGCAACCCTCCTGCCGTCCACCGTATGGACCGTCAGCATGGCAATCTGCAGGAGAACCTCGCACCCCCGGGTACACCTCGCAATGGCATGCCCGTCCCTGCAGTCCACAACCGCCACCATCGCCTCCGAGGCACGCGTATCGCCAAAAAGGGATGTGAACGCCTCGTGAATTGCGAGGTAAAGTTCTTTTGCGTCGATCTCTTCCCAGGGGGGCTCGATTCTCGCGAGGACATACCGTCTCTTGTCCCGCATCGTGGGAGGCCGCGGCTTCACGGGACCACTTCCACTGCCCGTCGTTCGGACCGCATCTTCCCGATGGTTGCAAGTGCTTCCCTGACTTGCTCCTCCTCCATGCCAAAGAGGGAGCAGAGCAGGACCGCATCCCGGACGGACCTCTGCCCGAGAACCGAGTATGCGTTTGACGATATGGTGACGAAAAACCCGTACCGGGAATGCAGCCTCATGATATCGAGGTATCTCTGGAGGACTTTCTGCCTCGGCGGGCCCCTCGAATGGATGAGTGGATTGAGATCTATGTCGATTGCGACAGCGCGGTCGGCAGCCATCCGTGCCATGATATGATCAAAGGACTTCTTGTGGGTCCGCTCGATGTGCCGTATGATATGGATCCCCCTCATCTGCAATACGGCCCTGTTGAAGGAGTAATCACCGGCATTGACCATGATGATGGCGCTCCCGTCTCCGATCTTCCTGATCTGCCCCATGACCTCCCGCTGGTTGCCTGAAGAGAGGACTATCCCCCGGAGCACCCGGACACCGTCTACCTCCTCTTCTGCCGCTGCACCGACGGCGACCATGCTGTCAAAGCCAAGCTCTCGTGCAGCGAGTGCCATCCTCCGGAGCGATGAATCGCCTGACGGATATGGATGTATGGCCGCGTCTGTCGTAATCATGTCAGCATATTCTGTTTGGTTTAAAAAAGGAATTAAGTTATTTGCCCAGGTTCCCGTGTGACCTGATGCTCGGGCGGGTCTTTTCCGTGCCTTTTCCACGCGTGCGCATTCCCCTGCCCTTTCTCCCTGCACTGGTCTTTCCGCGGTCCGCTCTTCCCCTGTGCTCTGCACCTCCAATCCAGGAGAGCTGGGAGTCGCTCTTGATGGCCGGGTGGTGCCCGTCCACGAGAATGACCTCGAACCACTTCTGCCGGCCGTCCTGGCCGACCCAGTAGGAGTTCAACACTTCCATGTTCGGGTATTTCCGGGAGGCACGCTCCTCGGCGATCCGCTGGAGACTCTTGCCGGGTGTCCGCCTGTTCTTGCCCATCCGGTTCGACCGGCGGGCCCTGATATACCGGGACCGGCGTCGTCCGCCTCTGCGCACCTTCACTCTCGCCATCACGATGCCCTGTTTTGCCTTGTAACCAAGGTTCCGGGCGCGATCAATCCGGGTCGGGCGCTCGATGCGTACGACACTTCCCTGGCGTCTCCAGGCCTGCATCCGATCCCAGAGCAGGGCCTTCACTTCAGAGTCTTCCGGCCGCTTCCACGCCTCTCGAACATAGGCGTACATCGATTTTGCCATCTATCTTCACCTTCAGGTTCGGCTCATGCGAGCCACATCCCTCACGGGACGGATCCCGTAAGACCTGTATATATTGACAGCCGGGCTATTAAAACAATCTCCCCAGCCCTGCGGCTCTCACGAACCCTTCCGCTTTTCAACGACCCTGATATCGCGGATACGGGTTGCAGGATACTGTCCCTGGCTGTCCTTTTCTGCGGATTTTACCATGTCCCAGATGGTGAGGAGGGCGACGGATACCCCGGTCAGCGCCTCCATCTCGACGCCCGTCCGTCCCTGGGACTTGACGGCAACCCTGACTTCGATATACCCCGCTTCATGGGAAAAATCGATCTTGACGCTGCTGATCGGGATGGAATGGCACATCGGAATGATGCGCGGGGTATCCTTGACCGCAAGCGTCGCTGCCACCATCGCTGTCGACAGGACATTGCCCTTGACAACCGCCCCTTCCCGGATCGCCCTGAGGGTCTCCGGGCGGAGTTCGATCGATCCGGCCGCCACTGCCTCCCGGGATACCTCGGCCTTGTCCCCGATATCCACCATCTGCACTTTATCGTCGCTTATATGGGTAAATTCGACCATTCTTTAGTCTCTCCTGAATAACTCGAAGGGAATTCTCTCCGGCAGATCGCTTGCCAGGAGCCCGCCTCCCTGTTCTGCCGCGATCGCTTCGCCTGCCCTCCCAGTCACGTACGCCGCGATGCACGCCGATTCGAATGCCGGGAGGTGGCAGAAGATCGCCGCCGCCACCCCTGCCAGCACGTCACCGGTGCCACCCACGGTCATGGCGGGCGTGCCGGAGCGGTTGAAACGGACTCTCCGGCCGTCCGATATGATGTCGACCGGACCCTTGAGCAGGATCGTGCCCTCCTGTGCAGCCTCTTTCACCTGGCGTGCACGGCTCGCCAGTCCGTCAACCGGGCGGCTGCCGGTCATCCGGGCAAACTCGCCTGCGTGGGGCGTGTATATCGACTCAGCCGCTGACGGGACGGGACGGCGCAGGGCGTCGGCATCGAAGACCGCTTTTTTGCA
>LKUF01000167.1 GCA_001412335.1 Methanolinea sp. SDB | reverse complement strand
CCTCGCAGGTTATTTAAAAAATTTTACGGGTGCAAAGCAGTTGTGATTATACGGATACGGAGGTTTTGAAAAAAATACTCCTCTCAGGCATCCCCGCGATCGTACCTGGTCCTGGCAAAGGTCTTCATTTCCGCCAGGAATTCCTGCAGAACAGGAAGGTCTCTTTGAAGAATGGCATAGACCTGCACCAGGTCAAGGTCCCAGTACACATGGACCAGGACATTTCGGAACCCCGCAAGGTTGGAGAGAGGTCTTGCGAGATCCCTGGTAAGAATCCCGTTCGCTTCAAGGATGCCGAATGTCTCCCGGTAACTTGCCGGCCTTTTGTACCCTTTCAACACGATCACTTCCGTTGCGATATCGATCGCGGACTGGATGGCCAGCAACATCGCATGAAGTACCATATTCCTCGTATCGCGGTCGGTCTGGAACCTGGCTGCCGGGATCTTTCTGTATCGCTCCCAATCCTCCAGGGAGTCTGCCAATTCCTGAATGTATCCCACCAGGCGGCTCATACGGTCACCCCAAAAAGATACGCCCGATCAACCCGGTCAAGCAGGTATTCCAGGTCGAGATACCTGCGTATAATGTCCGCTTCGTAGCTGGCCTTCTGATCAGTGCTCCTGCTGAAGAGGACTGTTCCGGTCCTGATTACCTCGAAACAGAACTCTACCGGCGCGTTGTTCAAGGCTCTCACATCGCAGGGAACGCGGGGAGAGAGCTGGTCTTCGATCTCCCCGGCTATCCCCATCTGCAGGTCGAAGAGATCACAGGAATCCTGCTTTCCTGAAAAAAGGACCGCGATGTCGATATCCCGGAACGAGTCCCGGGTGACAAAGGAGCCAAAAAGATACGCAAGCGTAACCTGTGGATAGCGGCAGAGCACTGCTTCGCCGGCAGACCTGACATTTTCCCAAGAGGGGCCGGTTTCCTTTGAGAACAACCGGAAATCCGACGATGACGGGACCTCGTTCACCAACAAGTGCCTCCTGCAGTACACTATCCAGCCGCTCATATTAGGGGTTTGCCCTGCACCACGACAAAAACCTGATACCTGCACCTTCGCTGTGCAGATCGGCACTGCCCGGAACGGCACGGATCAGGATTGTCTTTGCACTGGAGCAAATCCATCTCATCGTCGCATGTGAAGAAAGTGAAGGGTGTGGCTCCGGCAATACTCCAATCGATTGAAAAGATAGTGGAATGGAGAATATGCCTGATGCGCGTTCCAGTGATCTTTTCCTGCACTCCAATCGATTGAAAAGATAGTGGAATGGAGAATGTCCAAAAGACGCTCAGGGGATCTTTTCCAGTACCAGTGCTCTTTTTAACGGTTTTGTCTCCACATCTCTGATTGCCTGGAGATATCCTCGAGATCGAGGAAGCAGGACCCTGCATCATCCAGCTCTTCTTTCCTGTCGATATGCCTGGCGATAACACAGAATCGTTCGTTCCTGTCATCTTCCCGCCATCGGACAGACCGGGACTTTCTCTGCAGGTCCGACATGATCCCCCTTGCCTTCGTTGGTGTAAGCGACGTCCACTTGCATTCGACAAACAATGCTCTCCCCGTGGACTCATCCAGCCCGACAAGATCGATCTCCTCCTCCCCCTGCCACCATCTCCCGATACGGGAGAATGACTCTTCAGGGAAGAGGATCCCTGCACGGACAAGTTCCCTGCAGAGGACCTCGAACATTTCCCCGCAATAGAGAGGGAACTGTTCCCTGATGCTTTCCGCAACGGCCTGACCGTGACCGGTCTCGATCTCCGCCCTTCCTGGGTAGACGAACCTGAACCAGAAGGACAGGTACGGATCAGAGAGGCGGTAATGCCTCCTCCGGTACCCGGAATGCGCAGTCACCGGCACTTCGTCGGTGACGATGCGGAGACGGGTGAGAACTGACAGGTACTTGGAGACCATCCCCCTGTCAAGGCCTGTCTCCTGGCAAAGCGATCCAAGCGTTGTCCGCCC
>LKUF01000166.1 GCA_001412335.1 Methanolinea sp. SDB | reverse complement strand
CTGGGCGGCATTCCAGAACGAGTCGTGTGTCCGGGCGCTCTCCAGTTCCTGCAGAGAGTACACATGCTCCCTTCTGTCTTTGGCGTGGCTCTCAAGTGTCTTTCTGCACCAGTCGGGAAGACCGGAATACGAGTCGTACTGCGGGTTATACCAGACGAAGTTGATCGCAAGTTCCCTCCTCACCACGAGCTCCTCGAGGTATGCATCTTTTCCCCCGCTCCCGGTTGCCGATACCATGAGTGCTATCCTGAGAGGAGATATCTGGCCAAAATGCAGGTACGGACTCATGTTGGAGAGACAATCAAGGGTTGGGTCGTTCCTCTCTTCAGGGAACGAATCGAGCCGGGTGTCGATGAATCTCGTAAGTCGTGAGATTGCCCGGGCTGTCCCGCCGGAAAAGCCGTCGACGGGCCCGATCGCGGTATCGATATCCAGGAGGGCACGAATCTGTTCGATATCGCCCGGTACAAGGCTCTCCAGTTCAAGATGCGTGGATCGCTTTTTTGGATCTGGTATCTGAAGATCGACGAGAAAACGCCCGAGGGCCCGGAGAATTTTGGGCCTGAAGGTTGCTGCCGAGTACTCTTCGTGAGGCGATGCCGTCATGACCGGGACGATGGCATTCGATTCAACCCTGATGAAGGGGCAGCGGAGCGTTTCCCGTGCACGCACCACCCATTCACGGTGCTGGCGGAGATAGCCGGTGTCCACCACGACGAGGGCGGCCTCCTTTGAGAGTTCCAGAAGACCATCGACCGGGTCTCCCGAACGGATGACCAGTTTTATTCCGAGCGTATCGAGGGATTCAGCTGCCTCTCTCAATCCTTCGAGCATGAAGTGGTAATGGCGCCATACCGCTCCCGGGTATGATGGGGCGAGACCGAAGAATGCAAGGACCGGGATGCCGAGCCTGTTTGCTTCCTGGACGGCGTATGCCAGGGCATGGTTTGCGTCGACACGGTGGGCTGCCTGCATCCAGTAGAGGACATATGCCCCGGCCCTTGGCGGAAAATCCGATAGAACCGTGATCCGTTCTTCCTGGATCATGGATCAACTCCGGTTATCAGCCGGGGGTCCGAGGAGAGGCAGTCAATCGCCCGGAGGGCACTCTTCTCCTTGTCCTTTATCTCGAGCATGATGTCGAAGTCAAGCCCGCCGCACGTCTCCACGAACCTTGAGAAATCACCGGTATCTATCGTCTCTGCATGCACCCCGGGGCGCTTACCCGTTTCCTGTGAGCTGTAATCGACCATCGGCAGCCCGCAGCCTCCACCCCATGTTGCTGCGGCAGATTCCATGGCCTCTGAAACCGGCTCGCCCCTGTTCAGGAGTGAGTGGTGAAAATTGTCAAAGATTACCGGGATGCCGGTTTTCCTGTTTATCTCGAGGCAGTCCGCCAGGCAATAGCACCTGTCGTCGTTTTCTATGGAGAGGTGCTTCCTGACATGGTCGTCGAGCAGTTCATGGTAACTGGATATGAACCGGTCCATCGCCCCCAACCGGTCCCCGTAGACGCCGCCGACATGGATCTGGATCCTGGCATCTTCCGAAAGGCCGAGTTGTCCGAGAAAGTCGGCATGATACTCGAGCTCCCGGACACCCCTCTCCACGACATCGCTCCTGTTGGAGTTGATCACTACAAACTGGTCGGGGTGCATCGATATCCTGATCCGGTTTGCCCTGATGTATCTTCCTATCTCCCCGAGCTTTTCTCCGAGTATCACCTGCCAGTCAACATCAAGCACCGGGTGGGATGCGAAAGGGATAATGTCCGAGCTGATCCGGAAGAAGAGGATTCCCGAGGCGACGTTGTACCGGAGTACCTGCGCGAGGCAGTCGAGGTTTGCTGTGCAGACATCGATAAAGCGTTCCGGGGAGTATGATGCCAGCCGGAATGTCCGGTTTCCCCGGCATTTTACCGATCTGTTGATACAGGGATATCCAATCTTCATGGGTTTCAC
>LKUF01000165.1 GCA_001412335.1 Methanolinea sp. SDB | reverse complement strand
CCCTGGACGATCCCTGCAAAGGTGGCGACATCCGCGATCGGAGCTGCAAGCTCACGGGTTGCCGACTTGACATTGCTCTGCTGGACAAAATCTGCCATGCTGATACTCTCCTGTCTGCCCTGTTCCCGGGAATCGAGTAGACGTGGAGTATATAAAGAAAAAGGAGTATTTGGGCGTGACTGTATCGGGGGGCAAAATAGGAATCGGGGAGGGGATATAAGGTCGAAACGAATTTTATCCGGAATCAATGGTGGTCTCTCGTATCTCTTCTCCTTCGGCACGGTTCAAATAGGCATTCAACATAACCCGGAACATCCTCCCATGATTCGGATACTTCAGATGGAGAAGTTCGTGGACGATCTTTTCGTCGCGACCGTTCCTGGGCAGTCCAAGGATTTCGGGATCGAATGTCAACCGTCCTCTCGAGGAGCAACTCGCCCATTTGCGTTTCATTTTGCGGATATGGATCTCACGGGCTTCGACACCGATTGTCGCTGCCCATATCCGGACTTCATCCTTGAACGACGAGGGGGAGATCATTCCGATGCCTGCCGAAGAACTCTTATTATCGTCGTTACGGTCTCTTTTGCTTCCTGGACATTCGGTTTTCCCGAGGCAAGGACAATACGGTACAGACTGGAACGCACCTCGCGTTCCTGCTTTTCGCTCTCCCTCCAGTGGGGATAGGAATCGAGGACCGTCTTCATTTCCCTGGCTTTCCCTTCCGGATTCTCGATACGCTCCTTCTTCATGATCCAGAAAATCGCGAAGGTATCGACAGTCATGTTCATCTTTTCCTGTTCTGCCCTTGCCTCGTTGATCTCGTCTACGATCTTCTTGAGTTCCTCGAGTGTCTCCTGCGTGGATTTCTGCCGGTCCTTGTATGCCTGGACGATCCGTTCCGCCTTCTCTCCGATAGAGACCAAAACCGGGGAGCTGCCGGCATATTTCTCGACCGTCCTCTGGATGCTCTTGATGAGGTTGAAGACCTTCTCGATATCGGAGGCCTCGCTCTCTTCGAGGTGCCAGATCAGTTTCTCGTCGATCTCATATATCCCGGTGGTCTCCCCTATATCGGTACTGTCGGCATGTTTCTGAACGAGCTTGGCGGTCTTACGGGAGAATTCCCTGTCGACCGATATGCCGGGCTCGAAGTTGTCCTTGAGTATTTTGTAGAGCCTGGCAAGTTCTTCCATATCCTCGACATACGGCCGCAGGAACGCATCGGGAGACAGGATGTCGTATATCTCCGATATTGTCTTGAAGAACTGGTAGAATTCGTGACGCGCTTCCTCATCGAGAAAGTGGGTGAGCAGCGCTTCAATGGCCTTGTCCCTCTTCTTTCCCTTGGCAATCGAGAGATATTTCTCCTGTCCTTCGGCGACGAGTGTCACGAACAATCCTTTCAGAATTCCGAGATCCTTGATGACTCCCTCAATGTCGCTGGAATCGAAGGCGAGTGCTTTCTCGAGGTTCTCGAAGATGCCGACGAAGTCGAGGACGAATCCGGAGGGTTTGGCCTTCCCCTGCGAATCCTCGTACGGCCTGTTGACCCGGGCGATGGCCTGGAGGAGGACGTGGTCGCGCATCGGTTTGTCGAGATACATGCAGTAGAGTACCGGTGCATCGAACCCGGTGAGCAACTTCTCGGTCACGATAAGAATTTTCGGAAGTTTTTCCGCATTCCTGAAATCGACCCTGACCCGCTTCTCCTCGTCATCGGATAGATAATAGAGCGTGAGGTCCTCGGGGTCGTTCTGGGCACGGCTGTAGACGACGGCAGTGTAATCGGCGGGAAGGATCTTGTCGAGTTCTTTCTTGTACAACGCACACGCTTCCCGGTCCACGGCGACCAGGAAGGCCTTGTAACCGAGTGGTTCGATGTAGTCCCTGTAATGGTCGGCGATGTAGTGTGCGATCTTTTCCATCCTCTCCGGATTCTTCATCATGTTCCGGAGGTTGACCGCCCGCTCGAGGACCTTGTTCAGCTCGGCGATGTCGCTCATCCCTTCCGCGGTGGCGAGGTCGAGGAACTCCTTTTCCAGTGTTGCCCGGTCCACCCTGAGTTCGTTCGGGGCGAGCGTGTAGTGGAGAGGGACGGTCGTGCCGTCCGCGATGGATTCGCCGATGCCGTATTTGTCGAGATAGCCCTTCGGAGGGTCGTTTTTCCCGAAAGTGATGAAGGTCCCCTTTCCATAGGCGGTCCGATCGATGGGCGTGCCGGTGAAGCCGATGTAGGTCGCTTCCGGCAGGGCTCCGGTCAGGTAGTTGCCCAGTTTCCCGCCGGTGGTCCGGTGGGCTTCATCGACGAGGACGATGATGTTCTCCCGCTTGTTGACGTCTGCGGGCATTCCGTCGAACTTGTGGATCATCGTGACGATAAGGCCCCGGCGGTCCCCCTGGAGCAGTTCCCGGAGGTGGCGTTTGCTGGTCACGATCTCGACCTGCCTGATGCCTACCGCTTTGAGGTTCCCGTACAGCTGGCTTTCCAGTTCGTTCCGGTCTACGAGCATGATGACGGTCGGGTTCTCGAAGACCGGGTTTTTTAGGATCTGCTGGGCGGTGACGATCATGGTGTAGGTCTTGCCGGAACCCTGGGTGTGCCAGACCAGTCCGCGTTTCTTGTTGGGATCCGATGCCCGCTCGACGAGTTTTCCGACCGCCCGCATCTGGTGGGGTCGGAGGATGATCTTCTTGAGTTCGTCGTCCTGCTGGGTGAAGAGGATATAATCGGTGAGGAACCGGATCATGCGTTCCCTGTCGCAGAATGTCTTTACCAGTGTCTCGAAGTCTCCGTCGGTCTCCTCCCGCCAGTTGAAGAGGGTCTTTCGTGACATGTTCCAGGTCCCGCTGTAGTAGTAGCGGAGGAGGTGGGTGAGGGCGTAGATCTGGAGGATTGCGAGCAGTTCGGGACAGTCCCGATGGTAGCGGCGTATCTGGTCGAGGGCCTCGGCTATCCCGTCGATCTTGTATGCGGCTTTGGTCTCCACGAAAAAGACCGGGATGCCGTTGATGAGGAGGACGATGTCGGCCCTGATGGTCCGGCTCCCGTTGGTGAAGGCGAACTCGTCGGTGATGTGGAAGGTGTTGCTGGAGATATCTTCCGTCTCGAGGAATGTAAGGTTTCGTTCCCGGTTCTCGGCCTCCACAAAGACTGTCCGGAGACCTTTGAGGAATTCCCAGGCGATGAAGTTGCCCTCGATGTTCGGGGGTATCCGCTCGATCCGCCTGATGAGCTCCTCTCCTTTCTCCCGGGTCATAATTCCGGGGTTCAGGCGCTCCATCTGGGCAAGAAATGTCTCGCGGAGGAGAAGCCCGGTCCTTCCGCCGCGGAGATCGAGTGCCTTGTCGGGAGTGAGGTAGTCCCACCCGACTTCCTGAGCGTATCCGAGGAACGGGGCCTGCACAGTGTTCCGTTCGCCGCCGAATGCCATCTGTTATTCCTCGCTCTGGACCAGCGCCCAGATCCTCTTCAATGGGAGCTCGGCCTGGATGACGTCCGGGAGTTGCTCGTAATAGGTCTGGACCATCCGCACCAGGTCCTCGGCATCCCATATCCGGATCTTGAAGAATTGGCGGGCGGTCTCCTTCGCGATCGATGCCTTGTATCCGCCCCAGGTGACGAGCAAGCCCTGTTCGGCGTTGAAGTTCTCGATGGTTCCCTGCAGTTCCCTGAGGATGTTGATGGAGACGGGGGAATCGGAGGACTTCACCTGAACGGCGAGGCGCGGGGGGTCGAAGCCGAGCGGGCCTTTGCCGGCGATGATATCGACGCCGCCGTCGGCACCCTCGGGGGAGACATGGGCCTGGTAGCCCTGCGCCGTGAGTATGGCGGCGACCAGGGTTGCGAGGGAGTGGCCCCGGAATTTCCGGCTGATATATTCCCTGATCTGGTCGCGTGCGTACTGTTCGATATCGAGTTGGGCGATCTCCTCCTCTCCATCGGTCCCCTCGACGGGCGGCATCCGTGGCTTTCTCCCCAAAATGAGTTCCCGAACCCGTTCTTCCGCATTGTTCCTGCTAATACGGCACACAGTCATGAACGCTCCGAGGGAGTAGAGGAGGTCCTGGTCGAACGCGGTCCGGGGATACTCTTCTATCCATTTCACCGGACGGGTGTGTTTTGCATCAGGTGGGAGGTCCGGGCGGTAGGTATAATCCCCGACGACTCTTCCGATTGCTATTGAAGACCTGCTCTTCAGGGGCAATGCGACAAGGTCCTTGTGTTTCATCTCGCGGATGAACGGCCAGATCTGGCTCTCCCAGTTCTTGAGCGTCTTTGGTTTGTTGTCCGGATAGGTCTCTTTCAGGAGCTTTGAAAGTGCATCGCGGGTTTTTATGTTCGAGAGATCGGGGAGATCCTCCCACCCGATGACTGCAATATTCTGTTCGAGGGCCAGACTCTCCCGTTCCCCATGCTTGCCTGCCCGAACCATCCACAGGGTCATTACTTTCTGATTGGAACGAGGGCTGTTAAATGATGTGGTTTCCGGGGAATGGATTATTGGAAGGATTCAGGTTTCGGCGACCGGCACGGAGATATGATCGACACGGATCTTTGCGGTCATGAGGTCATGGAGGAGCGTCTGGAAGAGCTGGTCGAGGGCGGCTTTGCGGGACTCTTCGGCGGCGATTTTTTTATTAATCGCATAAAATGTGTCAATTATTTTTCCTTGATCAAAATCATCGGGTTTAGGTATAGGATATGTTTTTAGAAATCCACATGTCAATGCGCCTTTTGTACTTCCTCCAGAAGAGCTTATTGCACGAAAATACCGATATCGACTTTGCAAAAAGTAAAGTACAAATTCAGGATTAAAACTGTCTCCTTTTAAAGCAATATAAGCTAAATGTTGATTAATTCTTGTATCGAAAGTAACTATCGCAGCATTTCCAAGTGTTTTCCCTTGTCCTGTTATTGCTATTAAAATACTACATTTCTTAACCAGGGGCATATGACATTCGTCCAATGCCAAATTAGTAATAAATTCATCAGCATGCGTAATGATAGACTCATGAATTTTTTTACTAGTAAGCCAGGGAATTTTTCCATTTTCCCAGTATTCAGTTCGAGATTTCTTTGGAGTTGATCCGTTGCCGATCTTTGCAATATCGCCAAGTTTGCTGATTCCCCACCCCTCCGGCACCATCCCGACCTCCGTTTCCTTGAGCGGGAGCTGCTCCGCTTCGTCGATGGGCACCGGTCCGTAGGTGAAGAGATAGTGCATCATCGATTTCTTGAGCGTCTTCGCCGCCTCGATGACCGCTTCGGTCTTCTCCCGTGCATCCTGCACGGTGCGGAGGAGATGGGCGATGGCTTTTTGTTCGGAGAGAGGGGGGAGGGGGATTGTTAAATCCATTAATCCTCTCTTATTAATCGATTTAAAAGTAGATCCTCGCCCTTCCTGTTCTATTATATCCTTTAAGTGGTATAATAAATAAAATAGAAAGAGGTTATCTCCCCTACTCAAAGATATTGATGCCAATCCTCTCCCAATACAATAATCGATATCAGCAACATTAACATCCCCGACAGGAGCTCGTACCGATATTAAAATGGTATTTCTTGGAGCGATTTTCTTCGGTTCATTTGTGTATTTTTTATGCGAAGGACAAATAATTCCAAATTCAGCTTTACCCTGTAAAAAAGGGATTCCATCACCAGCTTCATTATAAGATATTCCAGGTGGTGATTGACCCATTATAATCTTAGCATGATCCCCTAATTTTGTTACCAACCATTCTTTTGGCAACAACCCAAAGGGGGTTTCCTTTTTATCTGAAATGGATGTTTCTTTTAACACTTCTTACCTCTGTTCAAAGGACCAATATTACTTATAATTTCCTTCATATCTCAATCCCGAGCTCCGCCAGCACATTCCTCAGCTTCTCGTCCGCCTCTTTCCGTTCCTCTTCGGCTTCCTGCAGGAGCACGACCGCATCCTCGAGGGGCAGCACTTCCTCGCCACCGTTCTGCGCCACGTACCGGGAAGGGCTCAGGTTGTAGTCGTTGCGGACGGCTTCCTCTTTGGCAATGACCGCTGAAATCCCTTCTTCTGCTTTCCAGTCCTGGTAGATCTCTGTAATAGTCCGGATGCTCTCCTCGGTGAGGTAGTTCTTCGGGCGGCCTTTCTCGAACAACTTCGATCCGTTTACGAGCAGTATCTCTCCGGGATGTGCCTTCTTCCGGTTCACGACGAGGATGATTCCCGGCGCAGTGGTGTTGTAGAAGAGGTTGTCCGGCAAAAGGATGACTGCCTCCACAAGATCCCGCTCGACAAACTCCTTCCTGATATCCCGCTCCCGGTTCTTCCCCGTGTTTCCGCTTCCCCGGGATACCGCACCGGTGTCCAGCACCACGGCAAGGCGGCCGTTTTCCTTCAACGATGCATTCATGTGCTGGATCCAGCCCCAGTCTGCGCTGCTCGATGGAGGATAGCCGAAGATCATCCGGTTGTACGGGTCGGTCTCGTAGACTTTCTGGTCGAAGTCCTGGTTCCACATCGGGTTCGCCGTCACCACATCGAATTTCTGCAGGGAGCCGTCGGATTCAAGAAAATGGGGTCGCGTCATGGTGTCCCCGAGCACGATCTTCGCCTCCATATCATGGATGAAGACATTCATCTTCGCCATCGCGAATGTCGGAGGCAGGATCTCCTGCCCAAAATAGTGGAGGGGGGAGACCGAGGTATCCTTGAGATACTTATCACGGAACCGCAGGGCACACTTGATAAGAAGGCCCCCTGACCCGCAGCAGGGGTCATATACCGTCTCCCCTGGTTCCGGGTCGAGGATGCATGCCATCAGGATGGTGACTTCCCGTGGGGTATAGTATTCCCCGGCGCTCTGCCCCGATCCTTCTGCAAACTTCCTGAGCAGATACTCGTATGCCCGTCCGATGATGTCCGGCTCGACATCCTTCAGTCCCAACTTGTGCTTTCCGAGCACGTTCACGAGCGTCTTCAATGTCTCGTCGTTGATGATCCGCTGGCCGGCAGCGGTCGCATTGAAGTCCACCGTGTCGATAGCGCCCTGCAGTTTCGGGTTTTCACGGGAGATTGCCCTGACAGCGTCGGTAAGCTGTTCACCAAGGCCGGTCGTTACTTTCGCGATACTGTTCCACCTGGCATCGGGAGGGATATAGAACCGCACGAGTCCGTGGTCCTCGGCAAGGAGTTCCTCGACAATCTTCCGCTCTCTGTATTGGTCAACGAGTTTCTCCGCCTCTTCCTCGAACACATCGGAGAGGCGCTTGAGGAAGATGAGTGGCAAAATATAGTCCTTGTATTTCGGGGCGTCTATCGGTCCGCGGATTTTACAGGCGGCATCCCACAACCACCCCTCGAGTGTAGATATATCCAGTTTTCCATTATTCTTGTTCAATTTTGTCTGGACCATTGGCCCCCGCTCCTGATGTGGTATAGGTTATGTTGAATTCTAAACGTTGCCATGTGAATCCGACTACCAGATCAACCTGCCAGGCTTCGATCGCCTCGCTTTCATCCGCCGTTTGATTTTTCTGCAATGAAGAGGATGTATCATGAAAAGACCTGCGAGGAATTGGTATAGCAAATTCGTATGAAATCGCCTGGAAGTGGGTTCCCTTACAGATATTCGGGATGGGAATCGGCATCTGGTTAATGGGGACCGGCGCATCATTCCAACCGGGACGCTGCCCGCCGGGAGGACCGTGTGACCCGACTCTTGCCATCGTGTTACAGGCGATTGGCTTTGTATTGTTCGTTGTTTCAGGTTATAGTCTGATGAAAATGAGTTTTGGTCCGCTCAGGTAGCTCACTGTCTATTTTATCCCCCTCCACATAACCTCATGTAACCTGATTTTTCATCATCATAATTCCCGGCACCCCAAACTTTCACCGAGCGTGGTTCCTGCCTATATAGATCCGATCCAGAAAAGATCTCATTATGAAATATCTCATGTCAGACCAGACCCTCTTCCGGGACAGGGACGTGTTCGAAGCAGATTACCTCCCGGAGCAGTTCAATTACCGCGATGCCCAACTCCGCGAGATGGCATTTGCCATCCGGCCCGCAGTCTTTGGGTCCAGGCCGAACAATGTCGTTCTCAAAGGGCTCCCCGGGACCGGGAAGACAACCAGTGTCCGTCACCTCTTCTCCGAGATCCGGGAGACCACGCAGCGAATCGTGCCTGTCTATGTGAACTGCCAGAACCATCATACGCGGTTCATGGTATTTACCCGGATTTACGAGGGAGTCTTCGGGCATCTCCCGCCTACGACAGGCATCTCGCTCCGGAGAATTTTAAACGAGGTTGGCTGTGCATTAAGCGAGCGGAAAAAAGTGCTCCTCGTATGCCTGGACGACGCGAATTACCTGCTCCACGACGGAGTGCTCAACGATACGGTCTTCTCCATCCTCCGGCTCTACGAAGAGTTCCAGGGGGTGCGGAGCGGGGTAATCCTCACGGTGAGCAACACCGAGACAGATTTCCGGAAAGAACTGGATGCCTGTGTGATATCGTCATTGCAGCCCACGGAGATTTATTTCCCTCCATATTGCTGTGATGAAGTGAGAACCATCCTCCAGGAGAGGATCCACCAGGGGGTGTATGCGGGGGTAATCTCCAGCGAAATGTTTGAGCTGATCGTGGAGAGGGCTCTGCTCGCCGGAGACCTCCGGGTGGGTCTTGATCTCATCCGCAGGGCTGTGCTCGGCGCGGAACAGGACGCGAGGAAGATGGTGGAGGCAGGTGATATTGAGTCTGCGTTTGAAATATCGCAACATATTCACCTTGCCAATTCGGTGAAGATCCTGAACACCGAAGAGAAGAAGATGCTCCGTTCCATGGCAGAGTATTCCATGCAGGAAGAGTGCATCATGTACTCGGGGGAGCTTTTCGATTCAGTGCGTGAGGCGGCCCCCATGGGATATACCACGTTTTTCGAACGGTTGAAGAAGTTCGATGAGATGCGGTTGATCACCATGAGGTCTTGCTGGCGTAACGGGAATACGAGGGAGATCAGCCTCCGGTATGAGGCCGAGAAGGTGTTGGAGGAGTGTGGGGGGTGAAATTAACTAATTAATAGTCACTGTTCTACTCAATATGGATGACCCAAAAAAAGTTATCTACGGGGGATGATAAATAAATTTTATGAAGTTCGTTGATAAAATTTTCCATAATAAGATAGTTGATGTAAAGGATTCAATTCGCATATTTGGAGGATGGTCAGAAAAGGTAAGGGAACAGCTTATTCAAGCGAAAAATGGGAATAAACAGGCATATTCAAATCTTATTGATTTGATTTTTGAAAACCCCATTCCAGTTAATAAACCAAGGATGAGTTATAAAGAAGTGACATGGTTATTGCACACAAAAGAGCTCTATACGCCGCCACATGAAATTGATGCTGTCCAGACAGCAGCTGAGTATCAAGTGTGGCATGAAAGTATAAACGCTCTTATTTCGGAAATAAAAGAAACATTAGTTGGATTTCCCTCGTCTAGAATAACTAGTAATAATATTGAAATGATAATTGACGCGGCCGGTTATGCGCTCTGTATTTTTAACTCAAGTAACTTGCACAGCCATACCCCAGAAGGAGTGCCTCATTTACATTTGACTGTGAATAATTGGGGAAAAGAGAATAGAAGTTTGGAAGCAGTCAGACAATTATGTTTGGAGAAAACCTCTCTAACAACAAATATCCTTTATAAAATTCGAAATAAGCGGGATTTTAGTATAAAGACTGGATCTTGTACGTCGTATAGTGAACAAACAGTTAGTTTTTCTGAAGAAAGAGATATTGCAATTAATGAGCTTGCTCAACGAGGAAATCCCCCGTTCGATCTCAATAATTATTTCATTTAATAGCGGAATTTGAAGATGCCTCTTAAAATTCCTACCAATTATTATATTCATATTACGGCTCATTGTAATTATTCATGTATCTATTGTTATAATCGATATAATAGAATAAACCAGATGTTCTTAAAAGAATTAACAACAAGAGAATATTTTAATTTTTTTCTTGATTTAATGCCTTATTCCCCGTTAAAAATAACGATAACTGGAGGAGAGCCTATGTTGAGAAAAGATTTAAAAATGATAGTGGGGTTTCTTAAAAGGATCTCATCAGATTCGTTACATATTTCACTTAATACAAATGGCTCTAAAGTGGATAGTAATAATGTAAACTGGTTAATTGATTCATTTAATGAAATCAGTATAAGTCTTGACGGTTTTAAATCGATTAATGACAAAATTCGTGGGCGTGGTTCATTCGATCGAACTTTAAAAGCAGTGGCACTTATTGTTGGATACGGCGGTTCACCTTCGATATCAATTACCAGAACTTCATTAAATAATACAAATATTGAAGGATTTATTGAATATATGCAAAATGAATGGGGAATCCATTCTTTTAGAATCAATGACGTAAAGATTATTGGAAAAGCAACGAGCTTACCTTGGTTAAACCCCGATAGTTATTCTAATTCTCCTGTTGAAGAAAGGCAACCTTTTTTAAACCCCCCCTGTTTTGATGGCGCGAAATGTCTTGAACAAACAATGAATATATTACCTGATGGAGATTGTTATCCCTGCCATTGTCTGCAAGAGAGTTCTTTTTTTTTAGGAAATATCAAGAAAAATCCATTGAATGATATTTTTAAAAATCTAGATGATATAAAAAAAATGTATCAGAATTACTACGAGTGAGACAGATTCGTTTAAAAATAAACTTATTCTATAAGGTGACTTTAAATACCCAAATTCGATATTTTTATTACTTTTCCTGATAATTGGAAGTTGATAGATTATGTTAAAAAATCTTTTCAAACCAAATATTGAGACCCTTATAAAAAACAAAGATATCCCGAAATTAATCAACGCTTCAACAAGCATCTATAAAAATGAATATCGAAAAAATGCAATTTCTGCATTAGGTCAATTTTCAACGCAGGAAGCGATTGATACAATTATTAATGCTTTTTATGACTCTGATGTTAATATTAGAGGTCATGCATTCAAAGTTTTCAAAAGGTATGGGGATAATCCTCGAGCAATTGAATCGATAAAAAAGTTGACTTCAGATTCTGATGATTTTATTCGGATTTACGCAAGAGATTATTTAGAGGAATTCCAAAGTGATAAATATAAAGCATTAAAATTGTTATCCAATTCCGTGAATATTTCATTAAACGATTCTAATATCTCACTAATGAAAGAGAGAAATATTCCAACAAATATTTTGACTCAAGGAATTCAGGCGACAATGCTCGAAGATCTAATATTATATGCATTCTCTTTCAACTTACCTCTTGAGGAAGTCATTCACCTCTCAAAGAAACGCAACGAAATGATTGTATTATTGGTTAATTACGAACTTAGTTGTAGATTAAACTTTAATGAAACCAAATTTAATCCAAGGGAACTGGTTGAAGATGCAAAGATAGATCTAACTGAAATAGAAAAGAGCGGAGGGATACCACCTCTACCACCTCTACCAAATTATATAAAAAAAAGGGAAAAAAGAGCTCTGTAAGGGAATTCTACAAAGCTAGGTTTATTCTGATAATATCCGAATTAAGTAATTTTACCAGTAATATTTCATAATCTTTATTATCTCTCGAAATATGTTGAGATCATGAAAATTAATTTAAATTTGCTCCTATTTTTTTTAATTTTGATAGGTATTTCAATATCCGGATGTATATCACCATCTCAAGAAAATCCCCAAAAGATGAATAATACTCCTCAAGGTTCACAAATTACTACCTAGGGAACACCTGGTGAGAATCAATATAACGTCGATCATGAAAATCAAACTTTAATAAATATCCCACTCGAAACTCAAAATCCATTAAATACACAAATTAATTTTAAAGTAAATGGGATTTATCGGGCAGGGGATAATATTGTTGCAATTGCAATCACAAAAAATCTGCAAGAATATAATGCATTCAGAGCGGTTCCAGTGCTCTTGGTTGATGAGAATAACATTACGAGTTCAACAATTCAAGTACTCAAAACCGGCGACGAATTTACCATTCCCCGTTCTGAATTAGAAAAAAAATATAATGTAACTGTTGGAGAGTATGATGAGGTAATATTTGTCCATTTCGTGAGAAAATAGCTATATCTTCCTCATTATTCGGGAATTCGACAAAGCGATGAAAATGAAAATTAATGTTCAAGATTTTAATATCGTTTGGTAACGGTTTGGGATAATTGTGAAAAAGAATCAAACATTTAGAAAAATTTTTAATAAATTTCTTCGCATGATTTACATAGGATCATGTCAGATTTAAAAAGACCATTGGGCGTATATTTTATTTGTACCTCCTTAATTGTATGTGGAATATTAATCTTTTTAGTAACTGAAGCGCTTTATCGTGTAAATTTAAAACCAGGTATTGAGACTCTAACGAGGGTAGTCGGCATTTGCGAAATGTTCGTTGGATTATTTTGTTTTTTCCATGTACCAATCTGGAAATACGCTATTATTTTCGTAATTATTGGAGCAATAATAGGAATTTGTTTTGGGAATTATGTGTTTGGCCTTACTATAATATTCCTATCTATTGTTGCGGTCTGGTGCCTTATTCAGAAAAATACTAAGGAATGGTATTTCGAAGCATAAATAAATAAAATTCTGATTCATCCTTTTTTTTAATTAAGTGGTTATAACCACCTCTACCAAATTATATAAAAAAAAAGGAAAATAGGGCTTTGTAGAGAATTCTACAAAGCTAATATTACCTTCACTTTTGAATAAGAACGAGTCCTTCTCCCACTAACGCACCAGTCGTCTCATTGTATGTGAGTAGTATCCTCCGAGTTCCTTCCAATCGTGTATATCGTTTATCTGCTACGTATGATTTACCCTCAAATTGATGAATAACCGTAGAATTATTTTTACATGCTGCCTCACCGGAAAAGGAGTAACTATACCAATAGATATTATTTGATAGTTTCCCCCACGTTAATGGGCTTGTAATTTGGCAATTTTGAAAAGAACAATTGTTGTGGAAATTTGCGTCTTGAGGAATTTCATCATCAAGTAACTTTTGGATATCTTTTGGGGAAAGACAGACGATATCTTCAGTATAAGCCACTGAACCATCTGGTTTAAATATAAAATATTCGCTAGTAAGAGTATTATTTCTCACAATATACCAAGTCCCCTCTATTCCATGGATGCCAAGAGTGTTAATGGCGGTGGGTAAAACGGTTGGCCCGTCTGGAGTTAAGGGAGATTTGGTGAAAGATTGAGAACCGTTCCCTATTGGATTCTTAACGATCTCTTGATTGGAAGTACAACCTGATACAAAAATTCCAAAAACAAAAATGAATGCTCCAAGGCCAAATAATTTGAGAATATCCATGTATTAGTGGGTTATCTATCAGTTGATAAAACGTTCCTCATCGAAATGGGAAAAAAATTAGTTTGAATTTTCATAATAATATTTCGTTTAGTCGCATTGAGATGATTTCAAGCAGCAAGTGGTCAATTGATCTCCTTATCCCTATTCCACTCCCTCACCATCCATGCATAACACCCCTCACACAACCTCACCATGCTCTCTGTATCTTTCCATACAGCCGGTTCAATATCGCAGACAGAGCATCGCCCGATTGAGACATTCACCCTTTCCATCTTCGAAGTGTCAATCACACCCGGTAAGGGAGGGGCCGAGGACCGTTCCCGGTCCACAGCCGCCTGGTAACATGGCTTGCAGATCCTCCAGGCTCCCTGCTGGTCCTTTGGCCTGCTCTTCCGCTCCGGAGTGAACTTCTCAATGTACCGGCTGTCCTTTCGCCCGCACACCCAGCAGGGGGTCCGCTCGGGTATATCCAGGACCTTGTAGTCCCGGGGATTGATGCTCCTTCTCTCTCCTTCCGCTCCCTTCAACGAGGACCGGGATCGATTCCCGCTAATATCCTCTCCCAATTTGGTATTTTGGTTACTTTCCAGGGATATTTCTTCCTGCCCCTCTGCACTGCTCACCTCACTCACAGGTGCAGGAGTGCATGCACCCGCCGCTCCGTCCCGGTATGTGTCTTCCTCTCTACTGTAGGACACACATGTACTCACACACGTACTGTGTGTACTAGAGAGAGATTCACCAGTCGTCTTCGCCTGCGCATTATCTTCTCCTGCAACTTCTGCGGAAGGCCCGGGGAAGGGTGCCGGAGGATTGCAGGGGTCACCGCCCTCGACCGGACCCATCTCTTCGATCCACACCCCGCCGCCGGTGATCCAGTGCTTGTAGAGCTCCTGGTCGAAGGTGTAGGCGTTGGTCCTCCGCCGCATCGAGAGCCCGCTCTCCTCCTCGGACACCACCGTCCGGTCGGTGAACGCGATCGCCGGGCACTTCTCGAGGAGCCCGGAGTAGGACATCCCCCTGCTCGTATACCCGTGGATCAGCTTGTGGATGCTCCCGTTGCTCCAGCCCGTCGCCCGCTGGAGCATGGGGATGGTGAACTCCGGCCACCGCTCCTTGCTGATCAGGTCCAGCAGGTCCGCCTCCCGCCGGGTGAGCTTGCTGGTCTGGCCGCCGGCCGACCCGTGGAGCAGGCCGTAGAGCCGGGCCGCCTCCCGGAAGTCCTCCCGGGTGGCAACGATGCAGGCGACCCCGCTCACATCCCGGGTCTCCCGCTGCATGAACCGGAAGAGCGTGTTCGCCTTGATCAGGTCCAGGAGCATCTCCGGGTTCCGCCGGTTGTCCCGGGCCTGGAACCGGATCCGGGAGGAGAACGGGACCACCACGTAGAACCGCTGCCGGCCGAGCACCTCCCACATCGCCTGGCAGACCAGGACCTCGGGCCGCTCCTCATCCCCGTAGGCCGGGACGTCCTGATCCCGGAGGAGGACCCGTGCCAGCACGAGGTCGTCCTGCTCTGGGGAGTCGTCGATCCAGCAGGTGAGCATGCGGTTGAAGACCTGGTCGTCGCCCGAGCCCTCGACCTTCGCCACCCACCACACGCACCGCTCCGGTATGGTGCAGACCTGCCCCTTCCGGTCCCGGCTCACGGTGCGGTAGATGAACGGCTCGCGAAACGAGGTGGTCACCCCCTTCAGGATCTCCTGCATCTCGTCCGAGAGCGTGGTGTCGTCCAGGATGATCACGGTGCCCGGCTGCAGCGAGTCGTGATAGAAGAGGGCCTTGTTGCTCATCGCGCCCCGGAGTCGGAACCGTTCCGGGACCTGACGGAGGATGGTGGAGAAGACGTGGCTCTTTCCCTTCCCGCTCTCCCCGGTGACGGAGACGTGCAGTCCGTTGGTATTGATCACCGAACGGGAGGCGAGGGAGAGGAGGAGGCACTCGGCCACGGTCCGGTCGCCGACGTGGTCCAGACCCCCGGTGTCCAGCATGGTCCGGAGCGGGTCGCCGGTGCGGAGGACCTCGGCGGCCTCCTCCAGCCCGGGATAGGTCTCCAGGGCGGCAGGGTCGGAACCGGAGAAACAACCCAGCGCAGCAGGCGGACCGACAGGGGCCGGCCCGGACCGGGCGGACGACGATGACCGCTCGTACTGCCGGCGCAGGTCAGGCCAGCGCTGGGCCCCGCCCCCGCAGGTCTGGTGGTGGCACCCGGCGAAGATCGCCCCGTTCGGGAACTGAATCGCGAAGGCGCCATCCTTGTGCGATCCCGAGAAAGGGCACTCCTCCAGGACGAAGAGGGTCCCGCCCTGCCAGGGCCGCTCGGTCCGGACCGCCAGGCCGTGCGATGAGAGCCAGGCCCGGAGGTCGAACCCTTTCGCGGTCCGGGAGGATGATGTGCCTCCTGAGGGAGATTCCCTGGGGAGGGCACGGGCAAGTTGTTCCAGCAGCTCGCGGCGAACGGGCTCAACGGGATCCGGAACGGCCAGCAGCCGCGACTTGCGATGTGGCCGTTCGAGGGTGTGGTCTCCCTTGCGGGTCGTGGTCCCGTAGAGTTTCCAGATACGTGCCGGGTTGAAGTTCGCCGAATCGACGGTGACAGTCCCATCCGAGAAGAGGGCGTCCAGGGTGGCCAGGCATTTCTTCACGAGCTCGCTGGCTGCTTCGTCGTTTGGGAGGTCCACATGGTAGAGCAGGTGAGCCCCGTTCCCTGAGTCTGCCCGGACCGGCTCAGGGAATCCCATGTCGGAAAGCCATGCCGCTACTCGCTCCGCGCGGTCTATCGCGGCCTTGTGTTCCTCTTCGGTGGAGGAGACCCCACTCGGCCGGACCGGGTCCAGGTCCACCGGGAACCACCGCCGGCAGAGGATATCTGCATCGCTGGTGGTCGCGTCTTTCCTACCAAGCCTGAGCTTCACCCGGTTGGCCCTCCTGGCGAGGAGGGCCGGGTTGACCGGGTTCAAGGTGATGTAGATCCCCTGCACCTCTGGAAGAGTGTCCAGGGAGAGGGCATGGGACGCCAGGGCCTCGGGCTTATCGAAGTAACCGGAGTGAACAGCATTGTCGGCAAGGGCCCGGAGCTCGGCGATACCCTGGTCCGGGAAGAGCGGTGAGAGGGCCTGGTCGATCTCCTCACTCATCATCCGCACCCGGCTCGCCAGGGAAGAGCGGGAAGAGGGGGGCGGAGACCGCATCGCCCCGGGCCACCCTCCGGAAGCTGACCAGGGGGATGATGAAGTGGCCCATCACGGTGAAGAAGATGATTGCCTTCCCGGCCCGGTTCATGGTGCAATGTCCTTCGATGGTCACCCGCTGTTTTGCTTCGTCGCTGCCAAGGCGTTGAATCTTTACCAGCGGGGCGGCCCGGCCGGTGAAGAGCAGGTTCCGGACATCATCCGGGGGCAACTGGTAGTGTTCTCCCTCCACCTCGAGGTGGAGGACCTCCCCCTCTCCAAGCGAGAGGATTCCGGGTTCATTCACCATGGGATTCCTCCTGGTCTTCGTGGTGAATGTTCAGGATGTAATTGTGGCCACTTGTTCTCCGGAGACGGACCTCAACAATGGTATCGCCTAACCGGTGGATCTCTGTTGAAAGGGCCTGAGGGATGAGGTAGAGCGGGACCGGGGAGGTGGTGAATTCACTGAGTGTCATCACCAGTTCACCTCGCCGGAATCCCGGTCCGCGGGTCTTAATATGATTCGTGCAGAAGAGTATGTGGCGGTCCCTTCCGGATTCTTGTTGGCGCACGATTCTTGCGGGGGGCTGCCACTTATTATGCTCTGCATCCCTGCACCTCGTTTCCTGACGGTATTAATCTGGCTGTACCCTCTGCGATCCACTTCTCCCAGACAAGTTTGGCGATGGGGTCAGGGATGTGGTCGAGGACTTCCTGAGTTATTTCTCGCATGTTCGTTTCTCCTGTGCAGGTCGAATTGTGATGGCCTGCACGTCACAGAATTGCGGGAATAGAATAGATAAACGGGAACCTTGCTCGGTGAAAGAAGGGGAGATGATTAATTTCAAATGCCTTTAATCAACAAAAAAAAGAAAAGAACTCATCAATTAAAGGATTATGATTGTTTCCACTTAGAACAATGATAATGGATTTAATTCGTCCGTTTGACATTTTGATTCAATGATTCGGTTAATTAAATCTATTTCACCTTTCAATCCAAGCTCCGTGCATAATTCTTGAGCGTCAAATAAAGAGTCATATCTCTCCCTTTGAGGTGATGAAATGTTATTTAATTCATAAAGCGATTTTGAAATTATAACTTGAGAAAAACCCCAATATGATTCAATGCGTACATAAATTTTTTGTGCATTTTTATAATTAATTTGAACCTTTTTTTCAGTATCTGCATCCAAATTACCAATTTTAGATTTCATTAGACGATATGTTTCACAGAGCCCAATCCGGGCATGTGCTACACGATTGATGTTCAGGATTTTTTTTGATGCATCCAAAGCTTCCTTATACTTGTTAATAGCACCACCATAATCACCTATCGCACGCTGATATTCTGCCCATCCATGCAATAACCATACCTTGCCTCGTAGGTTCCATTCATCGTAAATCGATTCAGCCTCTTCATAACAATGTTTACAAAAATCATAATCTTGTTTTAATCTCAATGCCGTTCCTTTTTTACGAAGAGTATCGGCAATAATATGCTGAATTTTTTTATTGATAACGGATTCATCTAATTCATTACAGATTTCAATGGTTTGATTGAAATGTTTAATAGCGTCGTCAAGATCCCATTGATACACTTCAATTTCACCTAATCGAAAAAGGGTTCTTGCTTTTAAAATTGGGGATATTGTTTTATTATTTAGAGTAGTTTTAAATTCCTTTTTCGCTTCGTCCAATCTATTAAGGTGTAACAAAATGTGTCCTTCAGAAATTTGGGAATCTGCAAGGATAGCATAGAAATTCAATTTTTGTTCTGATGCCAATTTTTTTGCACAATTATATTTTTTCTGCGATTGCTTATACATATCGAGTATGTGGAATAAATCAGAATCCCATAAAAGAGCTCTAACATCTTTTTCCTCATCAGGACCATTTTTTACAAAATCATTCCAATCCCCTATCAGATCTTCCTCTAATAACCTCTCTGACTCATTTAGAGAGCTTAAATATAATTCTTTATTTTTAAAATAAGCCAGTTTAGTAAAAATATTATGATCTTTAATGATTTTTATCAGTTCTTTGCCTTTTTTGCTACGATTTGAATATTCCTTAAAATCAGGGTGTTTAAATCTATTTGATTCAATCCTTCTTTTTATGTCAATATCTTTTTCAGCATCATTTTTATTGCTTTTAGACGATATATCCATCTCATTTTGATTAGGATCACATTCTAAATCGTCGAGCTCATGCACATGGTTTAATACTGCCCTACAATAGGGATTAATTTGCTTTCCGGTCTCTAATTGATAGACTTTATGTAAATTCATTAAATATCTAGATGTTAATTCATAAAACGGATTCTTTCGTACAAAAAATTTCCTATAAACAATTCCTCTTGCTATTAAATTATCCAACTGATATCGAAGTGCTCTTCCGGATATCCTTTTTTGCTCATTTGGATTATTCCAAAATAGTTGGCTCATTTTATTTTGGATTTCGGTAATTTGGGATGGTCCGCCATTTAAAGCAATTAAAGTATTATGATATAATTGCGAGACATTTTTGTCATATTTCAACATTTCTATTAATTCTTCATCAGTGAACATTTTCTTCTCTCTAAGTAAATCATTCCTTTCAAACATATGTTTCCTACGTATGAACTTTTTTGAAAATAGAGTGATAAATCTTGAAACATACATTCATTTTTTTTTC
>LKUF01000164.1 GCA_001412335.1 Methanolinea sp. SDB | reverse complement strand
TCTCATATTTTTTAAGGAGACCGAGGATCTTCTGAGTCGGTTTGGAAAGATAATCGAAGTTGCCTTTCCAATGCTTAAAGAAATCATCCGTATCTTTGTATACAGAAAATGGAGATCCACAAACCGATGGAATATGATACCAGTCTTCAATGTCGACAGATATACCTAATTTATGAATATTTTTCATTATTTTGGATATAATAATTTTCAATACCATCCGTTCGTATTCTTCTCCTGCTGCATGTCAAAGAGCATGGCAAAGAGCCAGAACTGTGCTCCAAGGCCAAAGACAATGATAGACATCACGAGCGGGACGAACATTGCATTTCCCAGCACAAACTTGTAGTACAGGGAATAAATCCCCCCAAAGATCCCCAGGCAGGTTATCACAAAACCCAATGCATAATAAAACACGAGCGGATGGAACGAGAGCACCACGTACTTCATTTTAAGCCGCCAGAGAAAATCCTTCAACAAAAGCCACGATACCTTGAAGATATACGAACTGTATTTTATCCCTGACTTTTCCCGACCATACCGTGCGGGATGCGGGACATTGATCACCCGGAAGCCCCAGACGTTGAGTTTCACCAGCAGGTCGTTGCAATATCCGTATTTTGGGTAGACATCATCGAGACTGATTCTCTCCAGCGCCCGTGCAGAGATTGCGGTGAAGCCGTTCTGGGGGTCCATCATCTGCCAGTAGCCGGAGGCCATCTTGGTGAGGAATGTGAGGACAGCGTTGCCAAAGAACCTCCACGTGCTCATGCCCTTCCTGTAGACGGGGCTGATAAGGCGGTTGCCCATGGTGTAGTCGGACTTGCCGTCGATGATCGGGTCGAGGAGCTTTGGGAGGAACGCAGGGTCCATCTGGTTGTCGCCGGCCATGACGGCGGCGATGTCCAGATCATCGGCAATGGCGGCCTTGTAGCCGCTGACGATCGATGACCCCACGCCCATATTCTCTTCATGGTGGATGGGAATGATCCGTGGGTCTTTCTTTGCGTATTCCTGGATGATCGATAGCGTCCGATCATCTGAACAGTCATCGACCACGTATATCTTTTCCACGAAGTCGGGGATGGTGTAGAGTGTCTCCCCGATTAAAAGCTCCTCGTTGTATGCCGGGACGACGACGGCGATGCGACGGTCGCGGTATCGTGGTGACGATGTAGCCGGTGTTTCGTCGGCAAGGACGGATTCGATGTACATCTCACGGGGGATCTCCTCCAGCCGGGGAGGACGAAGCTTTGGACGTGTAATAACGGGGCTGTTTTCTTCCGCCTTCTCACCTTCCACCAGCCCTATCGCCGAGTTGGCCTGGATCGACTCACCGAAGGCAGAATAGTGGTTTATGAGAGAATCGATGGTGCCGTTGCATTTCCTGGTATTGGGTACGTTGTCAGGTATTTCAGGGTGCTCTTCGTATGACGTGGGACTCCCTCCGGGAGGTATGACGGTTCAATCGCTGGATAGCACTGGCATATAGAACCAATGTGAAGGCAAAAACCCCCGTTTGCCCTCTGTATTTTAATATTTGAATATGGTCTTGTTCAATATAAAAACGTTTTGCCCGGTTTTTGAAAAATTGCAGATTTTGTGTTCAGAATGATGATTGGGAGTTCGGAGGAGGGCGATTACGTGGATCAGGTGTGGAGGAGGCGAGACGTAGTGTGGAGTGGACAGGTATCCGGAGATGAACGGCATGAGTGAATGAGATGTGATGTG
>LKUF01000163.1 GCA_001412335.1 Methanolinea sp. SDB | reverse complement strand
TATCTGCATCGAGCACCTCACGAAGCAGCATCCCTCTTACCCGTTCCATCACGATCGTGTCATGGGTGATATCACGGATAATCGGAGTGGGAACTCCCGCTTTCCGTGAGACAGCAATCAGCCTGGCCTCTGCCCGCGTTCTCTCGGCAATCAGCCGCCGGTCAAGCCCGGGCTGACGGTATCCCTTCTTAATCCTCTGTTTTTTGACGTCGTCCTCCCTAAGGGTCACCACCGCTTCCGCCCCCCGGGCCTCCGTCATGTCATCGAGAGTAACACAGTTCCTGGCGGTTGCAGGGGTATCATCTCTCCATGTCACCTCAACCTGGTCGGCGCGGTACGAAGGATTGACCTGTATCGCATCGAGAGGCAGGGAATATCCACTCTCGAGCATGATCTTTCCGGTATAGGCGATCATGGCCCCGTTGTCCCCCAGGTATTTCATCTCGGGCACAAAGAACCCGGCACCCCGTTCCTCGCACATGGACCTCATCATCTCCTGGAGCCGGCGGTTCGCTCCCACGCCCCCGACAAGCATCACCTCCTCCTTTCCGGCGTGTGCAAGTGCACGTTCGGTCACTTCCACGCACATGGCAAACGAAGTCTCCTGGAGGCTGTAACAGAGATCCTCGATCGGGGCTTTACTCTCCCGTGCAGCGCTTACCAGCCCTGAGAATGCAAGGTCCATCCCCTTCACGGTGTATGGCAGGTCGATATATTCCCCGTCTTGTGCAAGCTTCTCGATGATTGGACCCCCTGGATGGGGAAGTTTTCTGCTCCGCGCAAACTTGTCGAGAGCGTTCCCAAGACCTATGTCAAGAGTCTCCCCAAAAACCCTGTACCGGCGGTTCAGGTAGCCGATAACCTGGGTGTTGGCTCCGCTGGCATAGAGAACCACCGGGTCTTTGCACCCCGTCGCCCACCTGCCGATCTCCACGTGTGCCACGCAATGGTTCACCCCGACAACCGGAACATCAAGTCCAATCGCAAGCGACCGTGCGGCCGTGGCAACCGTCCGAAGGCACGGCCCCAGGCCAGGCCCCTGTGAAAATGCAACTCCCCCGATCCGATATCTCCCTTCAATGACCTTGGAGATGACAGATTTCATCTCGGATGCATGGTGCTGCGCAGCTTCTCTTGGGTGAATGCCGCCTGTGGGCGGCCTGTACGGCTTCGAATACAGGGCAATACAATCAGTATCGAAAATAGCGGCACTGAGGTTCCAGGCTGTTCCCTCAATCCCTAAAATCTGCCCAAAAACAGGCATTTTCTCTTATTTCTTGAACTCGGTGTACCCGCACTTGCCGCAGGCGATCCTGTCTTTGTGGTCGGCCATGATGACACCCGGACCGCAACGGGGACAGAACTTCTTATCAAAGACTGTCGTCTCTCCCTCGACCTTGTAGTACGAACTCCGCTTCACAGATGGTGTAGCCGCCTTCTTTGCTGCCATTATGCTTCCTCTTTCTGTTTTGGCATGCCTCTCGTAACAAGGTAAGAGCGCTCGGTCTTCTCCTTTGCTTCTTTGCTGTCATAGATGCGTGCATTCCCCCGCAGCTCGGTCATGCCATAGCTGGTCTTCATCGAGTCGAGCACCATCTGATCCCCGCCAACATTGAGTTGTGCTGCAAGTTTACCGATAACCTGCACACGGGAGGGGGTGGGGCCATCAAAACGGAGGGTGAAATCAACCTCTCTCCTCCCGAGGAGTTCATTCCTTATATCCCTGGTAACCTCAAATTCCATCGATATCCTCTTATTATATGCATTGAAGTTATTTATATCCTAGCTCCTGCAGGAAAGGCGAACCCCGAATTCATCAAAAAACATGATACCTTTTCATTTATCGGTATTTTCATCCTTGAATATAAAATAGGAGAGCAGCTCCCTTGCTTTTTTCCGGGCCTTCCAATCGACCTCACACACCACCACTCCCTCACCCGGCTGGCCGTAGAGGATGACTGCGCCTTCCGGGGAACAGATAACGAGCGGTATAACCGCAAGGTCTTCTTCTCCCTCAACAATGATGAGGACCGGCGGTTCTTTGTTGACGGCATCGTGCAACGCCCGTACCATCTCCCTGGTAATGGTTCCGGGGGGGTTTCGCGCATGCATTCTCCGGGAAAAGACAGCCGGGGAGAACTTGCAGGGTTCCCGCATTGTATGGCCATCGATGACCGCCACGTCCGGGATTATACCGTTTTGAATGAGATAGTAGGTCACCACATCTCCAACGCTGTATATGATCCGGCCGTCCAGTCCGGGGATCACATCTCTGACACTGGGGAGAAGTCTCCCAAAAGGCGACTTAAAATAGTGGCGTTTGTCCTCTGGAAGAACCAGCATCAGCGGACCTTCAATGCGTATCTTCCCGGGAGCTTGATATTCATCCTTTTTGCGACTTCCGAGCGCTCGGGGTCGATGATGACGAGGTAGCCGGCCCAGTCTGTACTCAGGTTCGAGGTCCCGCAGATAACACAGGCCTCGCCGTCGACAACCCTGTGGCAGTCACGGCAGACCTTGACCAGTTTCTTTTTAGCGCCCGCCATGTTCTGCTTTCTCCTTTTCCATCTCCCTGTTCAGATCCTCTTCGAGCCAGCGCGCTGTCCCGAGTCCTGACTGTCGCATGGTAAGGCCTATCTTGCTGTCCCTGGGCTCGCGTTCATTGAGAGAGAGGGTGACGACTCTTGCCCGGATATTCTCATTCACACCGATAAAACGCTTGGATTCCTGGCAGATGAGGCGTGAGTTCTTCTCGTCATAATTGATATACTCGTCTGATATCTGGCTGACATGCAGCATGGCATCGATGGGCCCGAGGCTCACGAATGCACCGAAACTGGTCGTCTCCACTACCAGCCCCTCCATCACCTCCTGCAATGACAGGCGCAAAACAACGGACTCAAAGTCCACGTCGTAGTATACCGCTCCGTCGCCGGGAACGATCTCTCCTTCCCCTACATCAAGAACCGCAGTCACCGCGATAAATATCCCAATCTCCTTATCGATGCTTCCCTCAAGCTGTTCCTGGAGCACATCCAGTATAACCGACTTCAACTCCTCTCCGAGCCGGTTCGGCGGCACCCTCACCTTGTCTGCCAGTTTCATCCTGTAATACATGGACCCACCTATCTCCTCAAGATCTCCAGTTTCTTCCGTTGTTTTAATGTTATTACCGGAATGCTATATGAAAGCAGGGTATTTCTGAGTGCCCTGTCATTGGTCATCACCATGCATCCCTTTCGGCGGGCATAGTCCACAATTTTTTCATCGACACTGCCTTCCGGAATACCGCTCTCAACACGGGTGCATTGTTCCACGAGTGTAAGGGCCGACCGTGCGGCACTGCCTTCCCGGCCCATTCCCCTGGCAAGACCCCGTAATTCATTGATCACGTCAGCTAATATCAATGGTTCATATGCCCCGATAAGGTTTCTGACTTCCCCGAAGATATCGATCCTGAACTGAAACTGGATCATCAGGGCATTTGCATCAAAAAGAACCGTTATTCGGTCAGCTCTCCCATTCCGATCAGGCGCCATCTGGCTCCCAGCTGCCTGCTGATTGCAATCCGTGCACCAACCTCCACGCATACGGGGCGCTTTAAGACAACTTCAGACAGGTCCTTTTTGGTGCTGCTCACCACGCCCACGGTCACTGCAGTTCCGACCGAGAGCATGAGCGGCTCATTGTGTTTCAGTGGTTCGATGACGAGCTCGCTGCTCGATCCAACCACCCGCTCCATCAGGGTGACCCGGAACTTCAGCCGATCCCTCACGGGCGGGAGTTTCCCCACGTGCCCCACGACCTGACCTGCCAGTGCATCGCTCTTGGTGAGGGCCGGGTCAAGCTTGGTCCCCAACCCGAGCAATCCTCCGGGAGTGGCTTCCGTGACTTTCCTGGACCCGGCGTTGATAGTGGTTATCCGGGTCGTGATGGGTTCCCACCGGATCCTGTTCTCTACCTGGACCTGCCTTCCCGGCCGTATCTCGATATCATCGCTTTCTTTTAAGACTCCCCGTATGAGCGAACCACCTATCACTCCGCCTTTCACATCCCTCCAGCTCGATCCGGGCTTGTTGATGTCAAAAGAACGGGCGACAAGCATGAGCGGATCTGCCCCGGGATCGCGTTCTACATCCGGGATTGTCTCATTGAGTGCCTCAATCAGTGCTCCGACATTGATATCTTTCTGGGCCGACACCGGGATTATCGGGGCATTTTCGGCGATGGTCCCCTTCACGAATTTCTTTATCTGCTCATAGTGCCGGAGCGCTTCTTTCTGGGGAACGACATCGATCTTATTCTGGACAATGACTATTCTGCTGATGCCCACCAGTTCAAGTGCCATCAGGTGTTCTTTGGTCTGCGGCTGCGGACAGGGTTCGTTGGCTGCAATGACGAGCATCGCCCCGTCCATCAGTGCCGAACCTGAAAGCATGGTGGCCATGAGCGTTTCATGCCCAGGGGCATCAACGAAAGAGACCGAGCGGAATGGCTCCGCTTTTCCCCCACAAACCGGACATTCCGGTTTGGAAGAATAGGCATCCTGGCCCTCGCACTTATCACATCTATAGAATGTGGCGTCCGCGTATCCAAGCCGGATGGATATTCCCCGTTTTATCTCCTCGCTGTGGCGGTCAGTCCAGGCATTTGTCAGATCATATACAAGTGTTGTCTTGCCGTGGTCGACATGTCCCACGACTCCGATATTGACGCTTGGAATTGTAACATCACGCAAACGCGATCAAACCTCCTTATTCAATATGGAATAATGATACTTATACATACGTGGTAGAAAAAATTTCCGAAAATACCGGAGATTATTCCTGATCGCTGACTTCCCGGGAGTATACGGCGACACGGGGAAGGGAAATGGATAATTACCTCCGATTGCTGATTTGGATCTTAACAAGTATTACGTTTTAAGCCCATTTTTTCGAAACATTAAAAAGGCGGTATGAATAGATACACATTGAGGTTGCAGGAAATGTCAATTGATACAGAATTATCCCGAATTGGGATTTCACTTCCAAAGAACCTGCTGGATAAATTTGACGAAATAATCAATTACAGGGGGTATTCTTCGCGCTCGGAAGGTATACGGGATGCAATTCGCAGTTATATTACGTATTACAAGTGGATGTCTGACGTAAAGGGTGAGCGGCACGGCGTCATCACGATGATATATGACCATGACCAGCGCGGGCTGCTCACGACGCTCACAGACATTCAGCACGAATTCATGAGTATCATCCAGGCCTCGATCCACTCCCACGTTACGCACGATCGCTGCCTGGAAGTGATCCTTGTGCGTGGTGACGGCTCCCAGTTAAAGACACTCGCCGAGAGATTGATGTCGCAAAAAGGAGTTCAGTCTGTCAAATTGACGACCATCCCCGTCGATGACTAACCTCCGCCTTCACAGCTCCGGTCGATGTGCTCGATAGCCTCCTGGAATCCCACTCCGGAGATGGCGTCTCTCTCCTTTTTGAGTTCTTCGAAGTCTATCTTTCTCTTGATCTCGTGCTTCTCCCTGCCCTTGTCTGCAAGAACCAGCTGGTCCACCCGGTAGAAGAGGCTGGTTGCATCGATCTCGGCAAATAATTCCCCCCGTATCTTTTCCACTTTCACGATTACCCCGGTGGTTCCGGTCCTCGGGTAGCGGACCAGCATCCCCGGCTGGGCTTCGGCAGCATTCATATACCCAAGCAATAACCCGGAGAAACTATAAACATATTTCCAGGCCCACTTCTAGTTGATGAAATGCACCATCCGGGAGGTAAAAAAACACT
>LKUF01000162.1 GCA_001412335.1 Methanolinea sp. SDB | reverse complement strand
CAGAACGTGCTGATCTCGTACTTCTCGAGGAGCGGCAGGAGTTCGGTCGCCTTGAACCTGCCCTTCACGTCGTAGATGAAGAGGCACGCCCCCCGGATCCACTGGCCGAAGATCTTTCCCCATGCACACTTCGCCCACCCGGTGTCTGAATAGGTGAAATGGACGTCGTTTTTCCCGACCGTCTGCCAGAGACCGGCAGTGACGAGGTGACCGAGGGGATAGCCGTTGTTGTGCAGGACCATCTTCGGCTCACCGGTAGTCCCTGACGTGAAGTAGATAAGCATGGGATCGGTCGCCAGCGTCTTTCCCACCGGCATGCTGACCGACCGGTGTGAGACCGGTGCGGGATATAACAGCTCGTCTGGGAAACTGACCCACCCTGGGCGCTCACCGTCAACCAGGAAACGGCAGGTGAGCGAGGGGCACCCATCCACCACATCGTCCACCTTCGCCGAATTCTCACGGTTGGTGATGATCATCTTGAATTTTCCCACGTTCAACCGGTAATCGATATCCTTTGGAGTGAGCATCGTCGGGCAGGGGCAGACAACCGCACCGAGCTTGATCAATGCAATGGTAAAGATCCACCATTCGGGGACCCGTGGAAGCATGAGCATAACCCGGTCCCCTTTCTGGATTCCGTATTTGAGGAGGATGTTTGCTGCCTGGTTTGAGAGGTTTTTCATATCCCGAAACGAGAACTTCTTCTCGAGGCCCTCCTGGTTCACCCATATCATGGCCAGCTTGTTCCTGTCGACCTCTGCCCATGTATCGATCACGTCAAATCCAAAATTGTAATATTTCGGCACATGTATCTGAAAATTCCTGCACATCTCGTCGTATGAGTCAAAATCTATGGTCGTATCTTCCATGGAAAAATCAATAAAATTTGTCGGGAATCAATTTTAATCTGTCTTTTTATTTTTCGGGCATCCAAGGATGGAATCAGGGAGGATAAAGATATTCCATTAGTATTATAGTGCGACACGGAACATGTATTATCCAATGGATGAGAAGAGATACGATACACTGAAAATTGAGAATATCGTTGCATCCGGGGCTATTGCCGATTCCATTGATCTCGTGGAGATCTCCAGCAAGATAAAAAACTGTGAGCTCAATACGAAAAGATTTCCTGGGGCCGTCTTCCGCATCGAAAGTCCAAAGATTGCCTCCCTTATCTTCTCTTCCGGAAAGGTCGTCCTGACAGGTATCAGGGACAAGCAGTCCTTAAAAGATGGTCTCGACCTGATCATCCAGTCCATGAAAGAGGCAGGCGTGGAGACATATGACGAGCCCCGGGTCGCCATCACCAATATCGTATGCTCGTATGACATCGGGAAATATATCAACCT
>LKUF01000161.1 GCA_001412335.1 Methanolinea sp. SDB | reverse complement strand
AATTATTTATAATTAAAGCGGCTATGATGGATCTGATGTACCTGGATCTATCCCTGCAATCTCCCACAGGTATCTTCCATCCTTACGTACCGAAAGGTATCGCTTGTGTAGGGAAGCGATCTTCCTGCATTAAGTACTGACTTTTTCCCCCATTCTCCTGCTCTCCCGGTGGAATCGGGGCGGATTTGTTGTTGATTATCATTGCATTGGTTCTGGTTGGATATGGGCTCGGCACAAAACAGACGGGAAAAAACGGATATGACCCTCTTTGGCAGGCCGCCGGAGCATGGGCGCTGGATCCTCATCGGCCTCGGTCTCTGCATCAACCTTGCATTGGGGAGCATCTATGCCTGGAGCGTCTTTGTCGATCCGCTGGCCGCTCATTTTCAGGAGCTCGGTCAGCCTGTGAGCGCAAGCGATGTTCTCCTCCCGTTTTCACTCTTCCTCGGTGCCTTTGCACTGACCATGCCCCTTTGCGGGCGGTTCATCGATACATATGGCCCGAGGCCGATTGCGTTCCTGGGAGGATGCCTGACAGGCTCGGGGTGGCTGCTGGCTTCGGTTTCCCCCTCCCCCCTCTACCTTGCCCTCTCATTCGGGGCGATCGGCGGTGCCGGGGTCGGAATCGCATACGGCGTGCCGCTCACCATGGCGGCCCGATGGTTCCCTGATCGCCGGGGGACAGCGCTCGGTCTCACCCTCCTTGGCTTCGGGGCATCGGCACTCCTGACCGGATTTCTTGCAGGCCATCTCATCTCCGGGTGGGGTGTCATCGCTACCTTCAGGGTCTTCGGCGTCGCCCTCCTCATTCTTCTCCCGCTCATGGGGCTATGCCTCTCGTTCCCCCCGGCAGGCTGGAAACCGGCCGGGTGGTCTTCCTCCCCGTCACTGAATAAGACGCACACGTCCAGGGAATGCACCCGTGAGGAGATGGTCCGCACACCAGCCTTCTACGGCCTCTGGATCTGCTTCTTTATCGCCTGCTCCGCCGGGCTGATGGCGATCTCCATCGCACTTCCGGTGGGAACCGAGGTGTTGGGGCTTGAGACGGGTCTTGCGACCTTCCTGGTGAGTGTCTTTGCGATCTTCAACGGGGGAGGTCGTCCGCTCTTCGGAGCGCTCACCGACCGGCTAAATCCCCAGAACACAGCCATGCTCTCGTTTGTCCTCATCTCGGTCGCTTCGCTCCTCCTCTGGCAGGCCCCGGTCCTCCCCATATATATCCTCTCGTTTGCCCTCCTCTGGGGATCGATCGGGGCCTGGCCTGCGATCGCTCCAACCTCAACGGCGGCTTTTTTCGGGCTACGGGATTATCCCCGCTGTTATGGGGTCGTATACCTGGCTTATGGGGCAGGTGCCGTCATCGGGCCCATGCTCGCGGGCTCCATCCGCACCACTACAGGATCATATATCGGAGTTTTTCCCTATGTTGCACTATTTGCGGTCATAGGAATCGGGATAGCGTTCTGGTTGATGCGCCCACCGTTTCCAGGCGGTGAAAATGGCCTGGTAACAGGGAGGGATTCTTTCCAATGACCTCCGACCTCGCTCCCCTCGTCGACAGGGCCATAACCCGGTACAAGGAAAAGATGGCAAGTATCTGCCTTGACTGTCCACGATATCCCAACGACTGCCCTCCCAAACGCTGTCCTCATCAGATAGGCGTGAAACTACCATCATGTGCCACGAAGGCGACCCTGTTCAACATGATAAAAGGGCAATCGCGGGCTTTAAAGGGAAAAGGGAGCTCCCGGGCATAATTTCAGGAGCATAATGAATTCCCATCCTGAGGAGACATTTGCCCGGAGGATCTCCCGGATCCGTTCCGCTGCGTCGAACGGAATCTCCTTTCCGTGGACGGCCATAACGACTGGGTATCTTCATGCAGACCTGGAAAAATCAGGAGCGTTCCACAGAGTAAATATGGATGCAGCCCGGTCATTTCACCATAAAAAATTGCCTGTACCTTTCTCAACAGCAGATATGCCCTACCATAATACTCATGTGGAGTGCAGGATAAAGGGCCGGTTCTCCCGGAGCGATGCCGCCATCCTGT
>LKUF01000160.1 GCA_001412335.1 Methanolinea sp. SDB | reverse complement strand
ATCCGAAGAAGAATGCTGAAAGGGGAACCATGGCAGGACCTTGTACCGGAATCCGTCTGTGAGGTGATTCGGGAGATCGACGGAGTCGGGAGGATCAGGGAGATTGCGCGGGATGACTGCGATGTTTGATGGTATCAGGGATATCTTCAAAAAGAAGGAATCCCCCGTGGACCGAATCCGGATAGATGAAGTTCCCGGAATGATTGATAAATATGCGGAGGATCTGGATTCGGAGATACGCGCAGGGACATCTGTCCATATGAAGGCGGTCATGGATTCCCGGTCTAATCTCATCGTTCTTATCCAGACCCTTTCATCAGCCGAACGGGAAGAAGCATTCCATCCGAAACTTGAGAAAATTGCCAGAAATACACTCCCACTCTTCGAGAAGTCCATGATCGCCGCTTTGAGCAGGGAACTGCCCGGAGAACCCGACGAGTTTTACCAGGCAGCAACTGAATGCCTGAAGGGCTGTGTAAAGAGCCAGGCCGGTCCAGGGAGGTACCTGCAGGGTGTATTTCCTGACGAGATGAAGGCCATCCGAAAAGAGATCGACGTGGTTGGAAGGGAGATGAATATCATGACGCCGGTCATATCGGCGGCCAGGAAAAAACGCGAACTGATACGGTCATGCAGGGACATATACAGCACTTTAACGGACCAGATCGGCGAGAAGGAATCATCCGCTACGAAGATCCCCCTGCTGGAAAGCGATCTTTTGGAACGGCGGAGAGTCCTTGAGCAGGCATCTGCCGATCTTTCACGCGTGATGGAAGGCGAGGGGGCAAAAAAACTCCAGGATCTCCGCAGAAAGGAACAATCGGCAGCAGAAGAAGTCGCCGCAATCGAGCGCCGGATGAGGGCCATCTTCTCCAACATCACGCACGTCTTCCGAAAAGCGGAGAAGATCATGCAGAGAGCAGAAAACGGACGTGCGCCAAAGGAATTACGTCAGTCGGTTGAACTGCTTTCGGGACGGGATATCCCCCGCGAGCAGGATCTGCGGCAGAATCTGGGAGCCGTCCTCGGAATTGTCGGCAGTATGATAAATTCAGGGGATATCGTCCTCAAAAACAGGGAGGAAAAAGATCTCTTCGCGGATCCGTCGGAGATCAACAGAATCCTGTCAGACCTGTACACCAGGCAAAGAGAGACGGAGAAACACCGTTTTTCAATCGCGGAACAATATCGAGGAGACCCTGCCAGAGCCAGGATCACGGATTTTGAGAGGAAGATCAAAGATATGGAGAGGCATATACGGGAACTCGAAGAGCAGCAACAGGCACTTGAAGAGACGGCCAGCAAGGCCGATTCACTCATCCCGGAACTTACCCGGAAACTTGAATCCGGCCTTGGATCGCTTTCGGGAAAGGAGATCGTTCTTGAATCCGTTTCCGCCAGTACAGAATCATGATCTTAGTCTGATGAGGAAGTTGATTCGCTATGCCAGCAGATGAGTTCCGGATTCTCCCGGTAAGGGGGGGACGGGTGCAATGCCTGCCAGAAAAAGAGGAAACTATCGACCATTGCAGGTTCTGTGTCTACTCCCGGTATTTTCGGGTGGATGGAAGATATGTCAAGTCTCCCTCCCTTGCTTACTGTGTTACACAGAAGGCCTGCGAAGAAGTGGACCTGAATCGTGTCGAGGCGGTAAAATGCGCAGACAGGAGAGGGGAAGGCTACCGGAGCATGATGAATATCATAGGATAACTGAAAATCACTCTGTCTTCCAGAATTCCCACCATCTTTTACTCTGATATGGAACCGCTCTCATCTCCCGGCCCCATTCCACATCAATGGTATGGTGGATCAGCCTCACCTCTTCGGTAAGATCGTTCATTTTCTGCTTGATCTCCTGGAGATCCTTACGTATTGTGTTATATTCTTCAAATGCCCGCTGCTGATTGAGCTTGATGGTTCCGCCTTCGGTCAGTTTCTCGTAACCATTCTCAATGAATTCAAGTATTGCCCTGTTCCGCTCGATGCCGTGCTCCTTGGCAAATTTATCAATATGATCCATCGTCTCCGGATCCAGGGTGAATGATACTCTCATCGGCATTGTAATCGTTCCCTTGCAGATTTCACTGGTTAATACTTAATACGCAATCCACCATGAAAAAACCGCCCCCCTGTGCACCCTGTAAATCCTTTACCTGTCCAGTAACAGGGAGACAATCTCATCCACATCAGCACTGTCCTCGAATTCAGCTGCCAGTTTATCGTAAGGATCTGTATCTCTCTCTGGATCGGGTCGGTACAAAAGCCCTTTCTTCCCGTACAGGTATGAAAGGAGCGCATCTACCGCAGACTGGTTCTCAAACAGGCCATGCATGTATGTCCCGATCACAAGGCCATCCTCTGAAACCGCCCCCTCCCCGTCGAATGCCTCGATCGCACCCACTCTTTCGGTCTCTCCCATGTGGATCTCGTAGCCCCTCAAGGTGCCCATGCCGGAGAGTATCGGCCCTATGGGTCTTGCCGTCCGGCACATCTGTTCGGTCTTCTTCTCATATGATCCGAACCGTGTTCTGACATCAAGGAGCGAAAGACCACTGTGGCTGCCTTTTCTTGATTCCACCCCCGAGTCCACGATCTCCTTTCCGAGTATCTGGTAGCCTCCACAGATTCCGATTATCGGAATACCGCGGCCTCTTGCTGAAATAATATCCATCCCCGTTCCACTCCCGTGAATCAATGCAAGATCATCGACAGTGTTCTTCGTCCCGGGCAGAATTATGCAGTCAAAGTCGTCAAGTGGGGATCCTGGCCTGACATATTCGACCATGGCATGTGGCTCGAGTCTTTCAAAATCGGTGAAGTTCGATATACGGTCGAGTCGTATGATGGCAATCCGCACAGGATGCACAGCAGCCTTTTTATCCTCGATTGAGAGCGAATCTTCGCTTGGAATCCGGGTGGAGAGATACGGCAGAACGCCAAGAACCGGGATCCTGCACATATCCTGGATGATTTCAATACCCTCTGCAAAGATCGCGGGATCTCCCCTGAATTTGTTTATGAGTATTCCCCTGACAAGGGGGCGCAGATCAGGAGGCAGGAGTTGGATAGTTCCGTATATCTGTGCGAATACACCTCCCCGCTCGATATCGGCTACCAGTATTATCGGATATTTCAGGGCCCGTGCAAGCCTGATATTGGCAATATCCCTCGAATACAGATTCACTTCAGCCGCCCCCCCGGCCCCCTCCACGACCAGGTGGTCATATCTCTCTTTGAGCCTTCCGAGAGCTTCCAAAGCCCGTTCCAACAGAAAATCGGTCTCCTTATAATAATCCGTAATTTCTACGTCTTTGTAGGGATGGCCGAGCAGAACGACCTGTGAGATCCGTTCGCCTTTTGGTTTGAGAAGGATGGGATTCATATCGGCTTCAGGCTCGAGCCTGGCAGCGAACGCCTGCATGGCCTGGGCAATCCCTATCTCACAGCCGTCGGATGTCACATACGAATTCAGGCTCATGTTCTGTGATTTGAAGGGTGCGACAGAGATACCGCGATTTGAGATGGCCCTGCATATTGCCGCTACAACAGTGCTCTTTCCCACGTGGGACGCAGTCCCCAGGACCATCAGAGACATGTATCATAGGTATGCATGAATTTTAAATAAAAGGCGTTCCTCAAAAGAGTGATTGATGGAACTGGGAGAAGCCGCCCGCATACTGTTGTCCAGTCGTTACCTGCTTCCGGGCGAGACACCTGATGGAATGTTTCTCCGGGTGGCCGAATCCATTGGGAGGATTAAATGGGATAAATTTTATAGAAGCATGAAAAATCTCCAGTTTCTTCCCAATTCGCCCACACTGATGAATGCCGGGACACCATCCGGACAGCTCTCGGCATGTTTTGTTCTTCCCATCGAGGATTCCATTGACAGAATATTTGCCACGCTCTCTCACATGGCCCTCATCCACAAAAGCGGGGGTGGAACTGGCTTTTCTTTCTCACAGATACGGCCGGCGGGAGATCTCGTCGGGGGAACGGCAGGTGTGGCGAGTGGTCCGATACCCTTCATCAGGGTTTTTGATGAAGCCACGAACGCCCTGAAACAGGGTGGAAAGAGGAGAGGGGCAAATATGGGCGTTCTGGCCAGTTCCCATCCTGATATCATGGATTTTATCAGGCTGAAGACAGAAGAGGGGCTGGCGAATTTCAATCTCTCTGTTGGTTTTGATAGGGAATTTTTTGAAAAATTGGAGAGACAATCGGAGTATTCGCTGAAAAATCCGCGCGACAGCGAGGTTTGGAATACGATCAGTGCCGTCGATCTCTTCGAATCCCTCTCAAAGGCTGCCTGGCAATGCGGTGATCCGGGAATCCTCTTTTTAGATACGGTAAACAAGGCAAATACGGTCCCCGGCCTTGGAGATATTGCCGCCACCAACCCCTGTGGAGAACAGCCGCTCCTTTCGTACGAGAGCTGCAACCTCGGAAGTATCAATCTTGCAGCATGCATCCGACATGGTGAGATCGACTATGATCTCCTCGGGTCCCTCGTATCGTTGGGGGTGGAATTTTTGGACCAGGTCATAGATGTAAACCGTTTTCCGATACCGGAGATCAGGGAACGGACTCTTCAGACACGGAAGATAGGGCTTGGGGTGATGGGACTTGCAGATGCCCTTCTGATGATGGAAATTCCGTACCAATCAAGGGAAGCGCTCGAAAATACGGCGAAAATTATGGGTTTTATCCAGAGAGAAGGGCATGCGATGTCTGAAGAGCTTGGACGGAAGAAAGGATCATTCCCTGCCATTGACAGGAGCGTCTACCAGGGGGAGATGCGGAATGCAACAGTCACGACAATAGCCCCAACCGGATCCCTGCACCTTATTGCCGGTGTGAGCAGCGGAATTGAACCTGTTTTCTCGTACTCGTTTGAGAGGATCATCAATGGCCACCATATCCGGTTTCTCCACCCCCTGGTAAAAGATTACATAAAATCTCTCCCGGCAGGGAGCGCGTTGCTGCATGAACTGCAGAGATCAGGAAGCCTCGCAAACCTTCCTGTCAGCCGTGAGATAAAAGACCTCTTCATGACCGCATCAGAGATAGATCCCCTGTTCCACGTTCAGATGCAGGCGACCGTGCAGCGTTTCGTGGATAATGCTGTCTCAAAGACGGTTAATCTTCCGGAGGACGCCAGGCCGGAGGATGTCTGTGAGACATTTCTCCTGGCACGAAGACTTGGATGCAAGGGCATCACCATATACCGGTATAACAGCAAATCCGACCAGGTGCTCTCAAGGGGCTGCGAAACCTGCCGCGTTGATGCCTACAGGGAATAGAATGAGGCATTGTACACTGCGGACAATGGCACAGCCGGAAATATCCGGCAGGGCCAATTGATATCTTTTTTAATTTTCGATATTCACCGAGTATGCCAACAAATATATAAAGAGAGCTTATAAGGTACTTGTAATGAACGGTGGTATATGTCCCACATGCGGACTGCCTAAAGAACTCTGTATATGTGAAGAAGTTGCCAAAGAGCAACAGAGGATCAATGTCAAGGTAAACACACGACGGTATGGAAAAGAAGTAACCGTGATAGAAGGGCTCGATCCGACCGACATCGATCTCGAGGATCTCTCAAAATATTTGAAGAATAAACTTGCCTGTGGGGGAACGGTAAAGGGAAATTCTATTGAATTACAGGGAAACCACAGGGAAAGGGTCAAGGCATTGCTGGCAGATAAGGGATACAGCGTGGAAAATATCAGTTAAATTTTTATTTTTTCTCTCGCTTCTTTTTCTTCGATTTCATCATGGAGAGAAGGTCGACCCCATAACTCCCCCCCTTTCCGAATCCCACAACCCTTTCACCAGATTGGGCCAGTTTTTCAATATTCAATTCGTATGTGCCGGGGGAGACGATCCTGATACTTTCCACCCTGTTGTACAGGTCCTCGCCGACCTCCTCCGAATCCCCGGTATCTTCTTTTGTATCAGATTTGGGCTCTGCAGATGGTATTCGTTCGGGAATTTTCCGTCTCCTGCTTTCTGGAGCGACATAGAGGAACTTTCTGCCGCCGCACTGTTCGCAGCCCTCGAATATTTCAGACGAGGAATCAGGGTAAATTTTTCCACACTTCACGCATTTGTGCGGCACGGTCTCACCTCGTGGAGATCCAGGCGCTTATGACATCCTTGTCCTTTTTGATCATGCGGAGCTGGTTAGCCGGCCCTATTACCGTAAGCCGGCTCTCCGACGCACCCTTTCCAAGCAGTCGTTTCAAGAATCCAGGGCTGTCTGCCCGGGATGGATATGTCTCGATCTCGATTCCATTGAAGCCGTCGGGCAGTATCTCCCGCATGGTCATCTCGATTAACGTGCTCTGCTCCTCTGGTGCAAGGCCCTTTTCAAGGATGACTATCGTGCCTTTTCGCACATCATCAAGAATCATTCGTATCTTCTCCATCGAAGTCATGGTGGCCAGCCTCTCCTCGGATATGAGATCTATCTGAATTCCCTCCATCATCCGGTATCACCTGAAATGATTCACCATTTTTTCATAGAGATCTTCAACGTTCTTTCCTTCAAGGCAGGAGATTGGAATAACCGGATGCTGGGGGAATGCACTGCGTATCCGCTGGGGAGAGGCTGCGGGCAGGTCAATCTTGTTTGCGGCAATGATCACCGGCAGATTCCTGCTCTCGATGATCCCTATCATCATGATGTTTACCTGCATGAACGGGTCCTCCGTGCTATCGAGCATGTATATCACCCCGTCTATATCTTCCCGCAGCCAGTGCATGGCTTCCGCCACACCTTCCGTAGCCTCCCTGGCCCGTATTACAGCTTCATCCCTTGTCACTCCGTATTCAAGGAATTCCATGTAGTCTATCTTCGTGGTCACACCCGGGGTGTCCACGATATCAATGGTGATCGAGCTGCCGTTCGAACCGCTTATCGTGATATCACTTTTTCGCGAAGCCCGCCGCGTCTCGTGCGGTATCTCACTCACCTGGCCCATCTCCTCTCCGGTCCAGTCCCTGGCGATTCGGTTTGCCAGCGTGGTCTTTCCGGCATTGGGAGGGCCATATATGCCAATTCTTGTACGTTTTTTCCTGAAAAACGCCTGTAAAAATTTTGAAACCCGGTTACGCGTCTGGATAAAGATACTCATTTTGCACCTCGGAGCGCATTCCCGGAATTTTCCGGTTTATCCATGGTATCCTATATGATACCTGCATTATTAGATTTATTCTCATTATCACGGGTGGGATTGTGTGACCGAGGTATTATATAGATCAATTATTTTATATTGATGGCTTGCAGTAATGGTAACTGCAGTTATCATATCTGAAAACACAAGAAGATGGGGGTGATTTATGAAGAATACATCCGATTCGATCCATTTTGAAACCCAGGTACCTCTACGGGAGGTAATGCGGAGCAACCCGACAACGATTAATTTTGATGCCACGGTGGCCCGTGCGGCCATGGCCATGTGCCGGGACGAGGTTGGTAGCTGCATCGTTTTGCATGATAACCTTCCGATAGGCATAATCACAGAGGAGGATATCAATTGCAAGGTAGTGGCAAAGGACAGGAAGCCGGGATCCGTTCACGTAAACGAGGTCATGAGCACACCGCTTATCACCATCGGAGCAGACAAGATGGTCCGTGATGCGGCTCACATGATGATCAGGAACCATGTGAGGCGGCTTCCAATAGTAAATGATGCAAAAGAGGTAATCGGGATTGTAACGGTTCGCGATATCCTCACGGTCTCGACGGAGTTAAATGACCTCATGGACGACCTGATCGAGATTAACCGGATAGATGAGGTTGAAGTCGGATTATGCAGCCGCTGCGGGCAGATGTCAGACGACCTTCGCCGGCTTGACAACACAATGCTCTGTCCCTCGTGCCGTGAGGAGGAATTTCTTCAATGAAAAATGCATCAGATTTCCTTGTCGAGGCCCCTATTCTCAAATATGACGAAATGATAACCCGGGCCCGCCAGATACTCAGGGAAGAAGTCTTCCGCGAGATCTATGTCCATGACGGAGAGGGAAAGCTCATGGGATACATAGATATGTCCGATGCTCTTGCAGTCACTGCAACAAAATCCAACGTGACCATAGAAGGCTTTACCAGGTCGCTACGACCGGTGAGGGATACAGATTCGCTTGACGTCGTTGTCGCCTGTATCAGGCAGAACATGACCAGCAGTATCCCGGTCGTCGACGACCAGGGTATTATTGTCGGCGGGGTCCTCCTCTCGGAGGTCTTCCCGGTGTTGATAACCCGTCGGAAGGTCAGGGGGCGGGTCGATGAATTCATGTCAGATAAAGTGGTTACCTGCATGTCTGACGAACCCGTATCAAGAATACATACTCTTATTATTGATAGCGGGTTCTATGCTTTTCCTGTAGTGAAAAAGAAAAAGATCGTAGGGATTGTATCAAGGAGAGATCTCCTGAAGGACGGCCGGTGGCGAAAGTCTGTGGACGGGACATCCCCCACTCCTGTGGAAAATATCATGACGACCCCTGCACTTACCGTCTCGCCTGACGAAGATATCCAGTTTGCAGCAGACCTCCTGGTACGTCATGACGTGAGCAGGCTGCCGGTTGTCGAAGGTGACCGTGTCGTCGGCATCATTGACCGGCACGATGTTCTGGATGCAATGCACTGATCTTGATCAGGGCGTGTGTCCTGTACAGGTATCGTGAAAAATATGTCCGCTATCGATGAAAAATGAGATTACATTCCAAGGATTGATAATATGCACCATACTGAACGGAATTACAAACAGGGGGACAAACTTCTGAAAATGCCCGGAAAACTCGACCGGGGCCCTGTGGAATTTAAATCGCGGAGAGTTGAACAGGAAGGAGAAATAATGGCCATCGCTACCCGCGATGTTGTATCGGTACCTCCGTCCGCAACAATCCAGGGTGCAGTAGAGACTATGACGAATTGCGGATTCCGGAGACTACCTGTGGTCGATCCGGGAAGCAGAAAGATACGCGGAATCATCACATCCGGGGATATCATCAATTTCATGGGAGGAGGGGATAAGTTCAACCTGGTCCAGGTCAAGCATGGCGGAAATCTTCTTGCTGCCATCAATGAGAGTGTCCGGACGATCATGACCCAGAAGATCACCACTCTCCATGATTCGGCATCGATTGCAGATGCAATTGCCATAATCACGGGGAAGATGATCGGTGGAATTCCGATCATTGATGATCATGATGTCCTCATGGGCATGGTGACGGAACGTGATGTAATGAAGATCCTTGCCAACGAGAGGGTTGAAGGCACCGTAGAGGATGTAATGACGCGTTCACTTCGAGTGACCGAACCGGACTGCCCGATTGGGAAGGTTACGAAAGACATGACTACCCACCGCTTCCGGCGACTGCCCGTGGTGAGCGATGGTGTATTGTTTGGGATCGTCACGGCAACTGACATCATGAAATATCTCGGGACAGGAAAGGTATTTGATCAGCTGGTTACCGGGGATGTTGCCGAGGTGATGGGGCTGCCGGTGCGGAACCTGGTATCCGGCAAGCTCTTCACGATATCCCCTGAAAAGAGCATTCACGATGCCGCACGAATGCTTCTGGACAGGGGAGTCGGAGCGCTTCCCGTCATTGAAAGTGACCGCCTGATCGGGCTTGTGACCGAATTTGACCTTGTCAGGGTCCTCTCGGGAGAGTGATTGGGATGAAAGCTTCTGATGTTATGAGCTCACCCGTTTTTGTTGTCGCACCGGGGGAGACTGTTTCCCATGCACGAAACCTCATGCTCAAGCACAAGATCTCGAGGCTTCCTGTACTTGAAGAGGAGAGGCTTGTCGGGATCATCACGAAGAAGGACATCGGGTATAAACTCCGCCAGAGCGAGCCCTTGTGGCGGAGAAGACCGATCGATCACATACCCGTTCAGGTACTGATGACTCCTGATCCGGTCTCGATCGGCCCAAGCACCCAGATACGTGAGGTTGCCGCAACCATGATCGAGTACGACATCAGTGGATTGCCAGTCATCGAGGATGGAATGCTTGTTGGGATTGTCACCAAATCGGATCTCCTCAGTTCGTCGCATGTGAACGGGCTTTCAACGAAAGTCGGCGATATAATGGAGGATGCAATCACGATCAACCGGTATCATTCCCTTGATCACGTCATCGACATCATGAGGGAGAGGAATGATAAGGTAGTGGTGATAGATAATAATGGCACGCTGGCCGGAATCATCACCGAGAGTAACCTGGCATTCTACCTTTATATCGACGAGAAAGCCCGGCTGCCGGCAAAGGATGTCACGATTTCGAGAAAAGAGGAATCTGCAGGCAGAAAGTCTTTCAGGTACGTATTTGAGGTATCTGCGGTTGCAGAGGATCTGATGTCGGGACCGGTGATAACGGTTCCTCCCGAGACGCCGCTCTCGCAGGCAGTCCAGCTGATGCAAAGCCAGAATATCAACTGTCTTGTCGTCACAGAAGGCAAGGAAATCAAGGGTATCATGAAGAGAGACGATATCATAAAGGATGTGGCCCAATGAGTGAGGATGTATTTGTAAAGGACGTCATGAAAAAGCCGGTTACCATTGCGAAGTCCGCTCTGGTCACAGAAGCCCTGGATAAAATGCTCGAGCAAGGAATCGATCCGCTCATCGTCCTGAATAACAGCACGGTCGTAGGCACGGTCTCCCGCCAGAGTGTCGCTGAAAAATTGGGCACAAAGAGGAATTCTGATATATCACCGAATTCTATTCACGTCGCCAATGTCGTGGAGGGCGAGTTCACCACGGTATACCCTGACCAGGATATCGACGTAATCATTCCATTGCTCCAGGTTTACAAACTCGTTGTCGTATATGACGAGGATCACCGGCTAATCGGGCAGGTTTCAGCCGGGGATCTCTTAAAGATCTGCCGCCCCGATGCGGGGCTTTCAGAAGTAATGGAGAGAGCATATACGATCGAGGAAGATGAACGCGTTGTTCACCTGAGACGGAGGATGCTTGACGATGACATCAAGCGGTTTGTCGTAACACAGAACCAGAAGATTACGGGGATCGTGACCGAGACAGATGTTGCAGTGGCGATGAGAAAGTTCCGTGAACTGGTTGAGGACAAACATCAGGATCACCGCGTACGAAATCTCCTGGTAAAGGACATCATGTCTTCTCCTGCTCTAACGGTTGCAGGAGATGTTGGCTTAGACGATGTTGTGGATGTCATGCTCGAGAAGAAGATTGGCTCCATACCGGTTGTCAACGGGGGAAAACTCCTGGGCCTGATCACCAGGGAATCCCTGTTAAAGGCACTCTAAAGAAAACATTTTTTTCCAATCCGTAGTCTCCGTGTGAACTCCATTCATCAGGAAATGACAGATGCGCACATTGTCAAGAAAGCAGGATAGCCATTTAAATCAACAATTTGTCTAGAAGGCGTAGAAACGCTGTATCCTGAGTTCAATACAGGGCTGGTGGATAAAAGCCCTGACAATTTCATTCTTACCTGTTGATTCCAAAATGAAAGGATTTTCCCGGATGGGTGCTGTGGCAGTACTTTATGTCCCACAAGGAATAATCTCATACCCGAAATGGCAATGAGACCGACTATTCCCGTTAAACCTACCCCCAATGTGGGAGAACTGCTCGAAGGTATGAGCAAAACAGGCTTTCAGGGAAGGAGACTGGGAGAGTCTGTTGATATCTGGTCCCGGATGATCCAGGATGACAAATGCACCATATTTCTTGGTCTTTCCGGTGCGATGATCCCCGCAGGCATGAAGGAATGCCTGATCTCTCTTGTTGAAAACCGTTACATCGATGTGCTGGTGTCTACGGGTGCGAATATCTTTCATGACCTCTGCGAACATTTCGG